>JANPHP010000241.1:0-15907 GCA_031424495.1 Bacteroidota bacterium
CCTGCCCCAACGAGGCCACGACCACCGCACCGCTTTTTTGCGCATATTGCTCTTCGATCAACTCCTATGAAATACCTTTTCGCTTGTTTGCTTTGCTGCTTTGTCCTCGGTCTTGCGCCCTTGAGCGCCCAGACTTTGCCACCCAATATGCTGGCCGACACTGCCCATGCACCGTTTTTGCATGGCGTCGCCTCTTTTGATCCGACGCCCGACCATGTCATCGTCTGGACCAAAGTCGATCCAGGGCCTAGCATCGCGCCGATCACCCTTACTTGGGAGCTGTTTGCGGATGCAGCACTCACGCAACTGATCTCCTCGGGCACGGCCGTCGCCGACCAACCGACCGACTGGACGGCAAAATACGATGTGAGCTTGCCCAATGCGGGCACTTTTTATTGGTACAGGTGGCAAGATGGGCAGGGCAATGTCAGCGTCGTGGGCCGCACGAAGTAGGCCCCCATGGGCGGCGTGAGCCAGGTGAGGCTCGCTGTGATGAGCTGCAGCAGCATTTTCTCTGGCTATTTCAACGCCTATCGCCGCATCGGCGAGCGCGACGACATCGACCTGGTCGTGCACCTGGGCGACTACATCTACGATTTCGTCGATGCCGACGAGCAGGTGCGCGTGCCTACGCCCGCGCCCATCGACCCGCAGGCGCTCAGCGAGTGGCGCGAGCGCCATGCCTATTACCTGCTCGATCCCGATTTGCGGCTTGCGCGGCAAATGCACCCCTGGGCCGTGATCTGGGACAATCACGAAACAGACGGCGACTCGCCGCAGCACGAGGCCGATGCCAAACAAGCATTCCTCGAGTATGTGCCCATCCGCCTCCAAAATCCTGCCCGGCCCGAACTCATCTACCGCCGCCTCGCCTACGGCGACTTGCTTGACATCCTGCTCTTTGATGTGACGACGCTGCGCAACCGCGACACGCTGCCCGGCGGCGAATTCTCCATGATGGGCGACAGCCAATGGACTTGGCTGTCTCAGGAGATCGACAACTCGACCGCGCGCTGGCGCGTGCTGGGGCAGGAGCGTATGTTTGCGCGCTTCTCGACTGCCGGCTTGGGCAGCCTCATCAATTTTGGCGACGGGCCCGTCGCCGACTCGGGCGCTTGGGACGGCTTCAACGCCGAGCGTCTGCGCCTGCTCAACCACCTCGACCAAAATGGCATCGACAACAACGTGATCCTGAGCGGCGACATCCACACCTCATTCGCCAACGACGTCCCGATCGACTATGGCAGCTACGACGCGGGCAGCGGCACGGGCTCGGTAGCGGTCGAGTTCCTGCCAGCGAGCATCACCCGTGGCAATTTTGACGAGGCAGGCATCACCGGATTTCTTGCGCAATTGGTTGCTGGGGCCATCTCTGCCGCCAATTCCCATATGATCTACTCCGAGCTCACGAGCCATGGCTATGGCATTTTGGATGTGCGCCAAGACACGGTCACCGCCGAGTTTTGGTATTCGCCCATCCTCCAAGTCAGTGCCAATGAAAGCTTTGCCGCAGGTTACCAATGCGTCGCGGGCAACAACCACTGGGAGCGCTCGGCGATAGCCAATCCGACCGTGGCGATATCAGATGCGCAGGCCCTTGCTGCATTCCCCTTCAAAATCGCGCTTTACCCGAATCCCGCGGTAGAATCATGTACTATACAGCTCGTCGGGCAGCAACATGCTGAGGTCAAACTGGTGCTCGTGGACCTCGTGACGGGGGCAGAATTGGAGACGCAGACCCTGCAAATGAGCCCCAATCAGCCGATGGAGGCGCATTGGGACTTGGAGAAATATGCCGCAGGCAATTATGGCATGCAGGTAAGGACGGTCGATGCAAGTGTGACGCTGCACTTGTTGCATGTGCGCTAGATGCATTAAATTTGTCGGCATGACCAATGAAGGTGACAAATGGATGCCAATAGTTTTACAGGTCTAGCAATAGGGCTGCTCATGGGTGGGATACGCATCGTCAGCATGGCCTCGGCGGGCCCCATGTGGATGTACAAGTGGTTTCGTTTGCAGCTACCGCCGAGAGCAAATGACGTGCTGAGTCGATTGCGGTTTGCACTCAAGGGCTATGATCAAGCATTTTTGTTGCGCATTTTTTCGCCGCTCAAGTGGTTTGTCCTGCTCGTGATTCTGGCTTGGGCCGCCGGTTCGCCAATCAACGCCAATTATTGCTGGGCCTATCTGGGCACCTACATCGGCTTGGGCACACTGGCCATCGGCTTTGGGGTCTTCAAAAAGTATCGGCTCAAGCTGATGACCTATGCAACCCATGAGGCCGCGCATCGCCTGGGCCCCGACCTCGCCAATGAAATGGTCATACCCTTTGCGCTTGCTTCCAAGAGCGCTTATCGGCTGCCGTCGATCCAGGCTTTGCGCGCCCTGGGTACCCCCGAGGCGATGGCTGCCTTGAAGACGCTCGCCCTGGACCCTAATCCTGAATTTGCAGCGGCGGCCCAGCAAGCACTTGACGATCTGCAGCAGTTGTTTGCGGGTGCTACCCCGGTATTGTCTGTCGATCCCATCGAGGAGCATGCCCATGTGCACAAGGAGATTTTGCAACGATTTGCAAAGACCAAGGAGGCCTGGCATCAGCAATACGATAAAGCTCCGGTGGCACTTGCGAGCGATCAGATCGATGAAATTGTTTTTTCCCAGTTGCCCTTGCGACGGGCGTTTCCCCATGTCTATTGTAAGAAGTGTCATGCCCGGGCCGAGCGCAAGACTTATGAGGGCTGGGAATGGATACGCTGCCGCAAATGTGAAGACGCGCTTGAATTGACGACTGGAATCGTGCAAGTGGTGGGGCAAATCGGGGCGGATGAGGATTGGAAGGTCGCAGATGGCATTTTGAAACTGAATTTGTGGGACGATGCCAGCCGACAGGTGCGTATCGCCGACATCGACGCCTTGCAAATCGTGGGTGGCAAGCCCATCAACTATGACTGGGCCATCGCGGCAGTCGTGCAATCGCTGCAAAAACACAGCGCCAATCCGGATATTAAAGTCCCCGTGCGCATCAGCCTCGATCCGCCATTGGATCCCAATACTCACCGGTTGCTGAAGACCCTGGAGTTGAATGAGAACCCTGCATTGCCAACATGAGCCGAGAGCAAGACCCCCTATGTCATGTCGAACAAGCCGCGGAGGCGGGTCGAAAACGCTCTGGTGGGCACCATTTATTTTGCCGATGCAAGTGTGACGATGCAGCTTTTGCATGTGCGTTAGATGCCTTAGATTTGTCGACAAAACCGTGGGAACTAGCAGATGAATGCGGATAGTTGGACAGGTGTCGTAATCGGATTGATCATGGGAGGGATCCGCATCATCAACATGGCCACGTCGGGGCCTATGTGGATGTACAAGTGGTTTCGGCTCACGAAATCATGGGGAGAGGATGGCGTCGTGCGTCGGTTGAGGTTTGCGCTTTCCAAATATGATCGCTTGCTGTTGTTGCGTTTTGTATCCCCGCTCAAGTGGTTTTTGCTGCTTATGTTTCTGGCTTGGGCAGTCATTTCGCCGATGAATTCCAATTATGCGATGCTCTATATGGGCACCTATACCGGCGTGGGATGCGTGGCCATTCTCATCGGATTGTTCAGAAATTACCGGCTCAGGCTCAAGAGCTATGCAGCCCATGAAGCCGTGCATCGCCTGAGCCCTGCCCTCGCCAATGAGATGGTCATCCCCTTTGCGCTCGCCTCCAGGAGAGCCTATCGCTTGCCTGCGATTCTGGCATTGCGCGCCCTTGGCACACCCTCGGCGATGGCTGCGCTGAGGACCCTTGCATTGGACAAGGATCGCAATTTTCGTAATGCAGCCCAGGTTGCGCTCGATGACCTGGAGCGATTGTATGCAGGGCGCACAACCGTGATGCCTGTCGATTCCATTTCGGAGTATGCGCGCACGCATCGCGAGATTTTGCAGCGATTTGCAAAGAACAGGACGTCTTGGCACCTCAAGGACAACAAGACCAAAACCGATGCTTTGAGCGATGAGATTGATGCAATCGTGTTTTCCCAATTGCTCCTGCGACGGGCCTTCCCCGATGTATACTGCAAGCTCTGTTATGCACGGGCTGAGCACCACACCTACGAGGGTTGGGAATGGATCAACTGCCGCAGATGCAAGCATGTGCATGGCCTTGTCCCGGGGATACAGGAAGTCGTCGGGCAGATCGGGGCGGATGAGGATTGGAAGGTGACGGATGGCATTTTGAAACTCAATTTGTGGAATGATGCCAGCCGACAGGTGCGCATCGCCGACATTGATGCCTTGGAAATCGTAGGTGGCAAGCCCATCCAATATGAATGGGCCATCGCAGCAGTCGTGCAATCGCTGCAAAAACAAAGCGCCGATCCTGATGTGAAAGTCCCCGTGCGCATCAGCCTCGATCCGCCCTTGGATGCGAATAGTCACCGGTTGCTCAAGACGCTGGAGTTGAATGAGAACCCTTCACTACCAACTTGAGCCGAAAGCAAGGCACCCCTTTGTCATGTCGAGCAAGCCTACTGGCGCCGTCGAGACATCTAGCGCCTAACGATACACCTCCAACTAAGTGGTTCTACTGAGTGGTTGATCCGTGTAGGAATGTCTAAGTAAGTTTTTCAATCGTGAGTGGTCAAGTGGGACTTGTATTTGGAGGCGCTAGATGTCTCGGCTACACTTCGTTCCGCTCGACATGACAATTAGACTCGATAGTTGAAGTTCAGTATGAAGGCATCATTTTTTTGTGTCAGGCAATGCTACACGAAGATAATCCCGTATTTTCAACCCGAAGAACTCACACAGTTTCACACCAACGAAAGTTTGAAACCATGATTTACGGCATCGTCATAGGCCTCGTCTGGATGCTGGTCAAGGTCGGCCTCACGAGTGCGCAAGGCACCTCGTGGATTTATCAGTGGTTGCGACCGCAAGATCCGCGCGACACCAGGAAGACGGAGCGCCGCTTGCGCCGCATATTTTTCTTGGGGCGGCCCATGTTTTCGGTGCGGATGTTTAGGCCACTTTGGTGGATGCTGCCTGTGGCCCTCTACAATCTCATGGTTGCACCCGAGGATGCCTTTTGGCCATTTGTTTGGGGTTTTGCCTTGGGGTATTGCGGGCCCTTGATATTGGGCTTCGGGCTGGGCATGTTTAAGAAGTATTATGTGAAAATCGCAGCCTATGCAGCCCGTGAGGCAGCGCACCGCCTCTCGCCAGCAAAGGCTGAAGCCCTGCTCATTCCTTATGCCCGGTCTGCCAAGGGCAACTATAAACGTAGTGTGATTCCCGCGCTGCGCTCGCTGGGTACTCCCAAAGCGATTGTAGCCTTGAATGAATTGGCGGCAGCCTCCAAAGATGTCGCCCTCGTGCAGGAGGCCCAAAAGGCGCTCATCGACCTGGACCAGATCTGGAAAGGCAAGCTGGAACCCGTCTCCATCGCGCCCATCTATGACCTCAAAGTGGAGCACGCCGGATTGCTGATGAAACTCGTCAAAAGCCAAAAGCTCGATCAGGAAATTGCCGACCGCGAGCGGATGGAGGAGGTGATCAGGCTTATGGACGAACTCGTCTTTGCGCAATTGCCTCACCGGCGTGCATTTCCCCATACCTATTGCAAGCGCTGCCATGCTCGGGGCGAAATGCAGGAATACCAAGGCTGGCAGTGGGTGCTCTGCCGCAAATGCAAGGATGTCACGGCCTTGCATGCAGGTGTGCAAACGGTGATCGGGCAGATCGGCGGCGATGCAGAATGGGTGCTCAGCAATGGGCAGCTCAAAATCAATCTTTGGGACGACGTGCACCACAAGCCGTTGGTCGCCGACATCGACGCCTTGGAAATCGTGGGCGGCAAATTCATTCACTATGACTGGGCCGTAAGTGCCATCGTGGAGCATTTGCACAAACACAGCGCCGAGGCCACCGCGCAATTGCCGGTGCAGTTGATCGGCAATCCGCCTTTGGATGCGAATAGTGAGCGGTTGTTGAAGACGCTGGAGGAGGTGGATCTCCTGATAGAATGACCGCCGCTATGTCATGTCGAGCAACCCGAAAGCAAGGAAGTGTATTGTCATGTCGAGCAACCCGCCTAGGCGGGGCCGCCGAGACATCTAGCGCCGATCGATACACCTCCACTTAAGTGGTTCTGCTGGTTCTATACTGCTGATGCCGTACTGCTGGCAGGAGTTTTAACTAGGACTGTCAAGCGTGAGAAGTCAAGCGGGACCTGTATCTGGAGGCGCTAGATGTCTCGGCTACACTTCGTTCCGCTCGACATGACAATAACCCAAAAACCATTCCCCCAAAAAAACCATTCCTCATCCCCCAAACCCCATCAATTTTTCCTGATCTTCGTATGGGCACTAGGTGAACGAGACATTCTCCACTTATCAGCATGGAAACAATAGTCGTCATAGGAGCAGTTTTGGGATTGGTGAGGGTCGGGGGCATGTCATTGGCTGGCCCCGCGTGGATGTACAAGTGGTTTCGACCCAAACGGCCCGATAAAACCAAGCGTATCGTGCGCCGGCTGCAATTTACGCTCACTTATAGCAGGCGCATGGTCGTCTGGTATGCAGTCAAACCCCTGCGGGTGCCTGCAATCTTTGCTTTTATGTTCTGGTGCTTTTCCGAGGGGCGTTTTCGATGGGAACCCGTCGCCGGATTTGCCATTACCTACTTGGCGATCATTGCTGGAGCTACTGCCTTTGGCTTGTTTAAACACTACCGGCTCAAACTGGTAGGATATGCAGCCCACGAGGCTGCTCATCGGTTGCCTGTAGCTCAGGCGCAAGCATTGTTGCTGCCCTTTGCCCACAATGCCAAGGGCGATTTGATCACCCCTGCCATCGGCGCCATGCGCGACTTGGGAACTCCCGAGGCCATCGAGGCCCTGCAAAAACTGGAATACCGCAATGCCCTCGGCAATGCACCGCTCACCCTCGCCGCCAACAATGCGCAACGCGACCTCAATCGGCTGGCACTGCGCGAGACATTGCCCCTCGGCGTGAGCCGCATGGCCAAATTGAGCTTTGAGCATGAGCAAATCTACCGCCGCATCCAAAAGCATAGAATGGCCAAGTATAGCCATGAAAATCAGAAGGGGATGGATGAGGTCATCGCGCAGATGGATGAGATCGTTTTTTCACAACTGCCGCTGCGCCGCAGCTTTCCAGCGGTCTACTGCTTGGATTGTTACAGCCGCGGGGAACGCATGACCTACGAAAGCTGGGATTGGGTGCGCTGCACGGCTTGCAAGGAGGCCACGGGCATGCATGCTGGCGTGAAACATGTCATCGGGCAAATCGGTGCGCAGACAGATTGGCAGTTGGAAAATGGTGTCTTGCGCCTGAGTCTCTGGGACGATGCGGCACGCAAGGCGCGCCCCGCACAGATCGATAGCTTGGAACTCGTCGGCGGCCACGACCTCCAATACGACTGGGCCGTGGGCGCAGTGGTGCAAGTGCTGCACAACCGCACCGCCGACACAAACCTGCGCATTCCCGTGCACCTGAGCAATACGCCCGCCCTAGATGCCAATAGTTTGCGGCTTTTGGAGACCCTGAATGCAGGTATGCGCAACACGAATAAGATTGTGGTCTGAGGTGGAGCTTTGCCTCGCCTCCCTGCCTCAGGCGGGCTGTAGATCGGGTTCGCCTGCCGAAAATTGAACGGAGCCTATGGAATCCAATTACCTTTGCATTGGTAGTAATTGTGAAGAGACACAAGACCATCCCAAAATTGAAAGATGAGCAATAAAGAAAAGATCACGCAAGCGATTACAGACTTTGTAAAAGGCGGTGACAACCGTGACGAGCTATTGCTAGACAAAGTCTTGCACCGCGATTTCAGGATTACCAACAATGGATTTATGGGGACTCCCGGGGTTACCATCATCGACAAAGCAGAGTATCTGGAAAACATCCGGAAAGGAGTATTCGGTGGATTGCCGAGAGTGATGCAAATAGAGCAAATTGATGAAAGTGAAAGCATTGCAATGGTGAAGCTCCGTTTGGAAAGCGCTGCCAATCATTTTGTATCCTATAACTCGTTGGTATTGGATACAGACGGTGAATGGAAGCTCATCAACAATCTTGCAGTCGTGGAAGCCAAACAATGATGAAAGGAAAAATGATCATGGCAGCATTCCAATAACCTGACCTGAAATGGAAGCAGGCATATTTTTCGGACTCTTCTGGGCCATCGGCAAGATGGTCATGGTCCGCGCCAAGTCGCCGACGTGGGTCACGCGGCGATTAAATCCTGCATCCCCCAAAAGTCGGGCAAGATTTGAACGGCGTATCGCGCGCGTGTTGAGAAGCCAAGGGCTGCTCCATGCACTCAGGGTCTACCGTCCACTGCCCTTCATGGCACTGCTGAGCCTAGCCTTGATTTCTTTGCTCCCGGCGGATGAATCATTGCCCTGTGTGATCAGTCTGTGGGCAACTTATGTCGGGCTCAGCTCGCTTTGGCTGTTAGCCGGCTTCTTCAAGGATTACCGACTTGCACTCGTAACCTATTGTGCCGTTGAGGCAGCCCATCGCCTGGAGCTTGTTTCTGCCAATTACCTGTTGGTGAAGTTTGCGCGGCGGGCCACGGGCGCCTACCGCTTGGCGGCTGTGCGCGGCTTGCATACGCTGGGCACGCCCGAGGCGATGGATGCCTTAAAACACTTGAGCGTCGAGGCCCGCGCATGGTCGGGCATGGAGGCAAGGCGGGCATTGGAGGATCTGGAGCATATCTGGGCCAAAGGCTGGAAAACCAAATCCGTGAAGGGCATGGGTAAATTGATGGAAGCTTATCGTGCAGCCGACTACCCCAAGGGTTGGAAGGGCGTTATTTTTGAAAAGCAAGGTAGCCGAGAACGCAAGCGATCCTTGCTGCTGAAGATGGATGACATCGTGCGCACACAATTGCCCTTGCGGCGCGCCTTTCCCGATGTGTATTGCAGGGCCTGCAATGCACGCGGGGAATTGCTGCAATTTGAGGGCAGGGAATGGGTGCGTTGCCGCAAATGCGAAGACATCAAAGGCATGCAGACGGGCATCGTGAAGGTGATTGGGCAGATTGGCGGCACGGCGGATGCAACACTGGAAAACGGCACCTTGCACCTCAACCTCTGGGATGAGGCCCAGCACAAGAGCATCGCCGCCGAGATCGACAGCTTGGAAATCATCGGCGGGCAAGCAGTTTCATACGACTGGGCAGTGAGCGCCGTCGTCGAGCAGTTGCACCACCAAAGCGCATCCTCATCCGCCCGATGGCCCGTGCACATCACCGGTGCGCCCTTGCTCGCCCCCAATACCCAACGCCTACTGGAGACTGTGAAGGCAGTACCCGCAATCGACCCCGACGAGCTCTGGAAAATGCGAACTCCCTGAACGCTGAGCGCTCTGCCGTCGCATTTACAAATCAGCCAAGATCAAATCCGCAGAGAATGCGCAGCTGAGCCACTCATTTTCAACACAGATTCATTAGTTTTGGATTCTCAACCATTCATTGCGTACCAAAGATGCTGACTTGGGGAATTTTTGCAGGAATCATCATGCTCTTGGGTTCGGTGGGAGCCATCGGCAAGCGCGAGCCACGGTGGTTGTACCGCTGGTTCAGGCCTTGGGGCGCAAACGGTGAGGCAGGTTTTGTGCGTCGGGTAAAACTGGCCCTTTCCCCCAAAAATCACCTCTATACATTGCCCTTGCTCTCGCCATTGCTGATCATGGGCATCATTGGCATCTCCCTATCGACATTCGGAAATCGTGTCGATCTGGATTTTCTTTGGGGAATGATGGCTGGCTTTGGTGGCGCCGCCGTGATCACCTATCCCATCGACCTTACCAAATCCCTCGCCAACTACCGCCAGAAAATCGCCGTCTCCGCCGCGCAGAAACTCGTGCGCCGCGTGCCGCCCGCCCTCTCCAATGAGATTCTCGTACCGCTCACGCAAAGCAGTAGTCCTGGATTGCGCATCGCCGCGGCCGTCGGCCTCCGCGAATTGGGCACCAAGGAAGGCGGCGAGGCCCTGCGCCTGCTCGGCGACGACAAAGACAGCACCGTCGCCGCTGCCGCCCGCGACGCCTACAGCGACCTGCACCAAGTCTATCGAGGCATCGGCCTGCTGAGCGTGCGCACCATGGACACTTTCAAAGGAGAGCACGCCTACCTCATCAAGAAACTCAACGGCAAAAAGTACGACAAAAACAACGCCAAGGACTATGAAACCTTGGCCGAGATGACGCGACAGATCAATGAAATCGTCTATTCACAATTGCCCTTGCGGCGCTCATTTCCCGATATCTACTGCAAGGATTGTAATGCAAGGGCCGAGCACCTGCGCTATGAGGAATGGGAATGGGTGCGCTGCCGCGTCTGCAAGGAAGTGCATGGTCTCAAAACGGGCGTAAAACAAGTCATCGGGCAAATCGGCGGGCAGGTCGAATGGGAAGTGAAGGATGGCCTGCTCCATCTCAATCTCTGGAACGATACCGATCGCAAGGCCAGCGCTGCCGACCTCGACGTCCTAGAGATCATCGGCGGCAGCAATATCAATTATGACTGGGCTGTGAGCGCCCTCGTCGACAAGCTGCACAACCAAAGCCTGGGCGTGGGCACACGCATCGCTGTCAAAATGGTGAATGCACCCGTTTTGGAAGCGAATACGCTGCAATTGCTGAAGACTCTTGATCAGAGTTTGCTGCCTGCGATGGGGTAATGCGACATGTGATGTCCGCCTCTGATGGGTAAAAATTGTATTTGATCTCGTAGGCACGCCATGCATGGCGTGCCTACGAGATCAAAAACAATCATCAGTGCCACCAATACCCACCCCCCCGCCGCAGGCGGCCAATCGCCCCCAATCGTACCGAATACCCGTACCCGAACAGTCACATGCAATTCCCACAGCAAAAGCCCTAGGGCAATCGCATGAAAGCAATTTGCGGCCCGCGGCCTCTGGCCGCAGGGCTATCCGACGCTCCCGCACTTACCGTGCGGGATGGCGAGAGAAGCTAATTTTGCAGGTTAATGCGTACTATTTTCCCATTTCAATTCTCGCCGGAGGCTCGTGTCGGATCAGCTTACGGCCAGAGGCCGCCGCTCGCAATTTTCATGCGATTGCCCTGGCAAAAGCCCATTCCACAACAAACAATTACAACAAATTGCCTAACTTGTTGCTGCAAATCGATACAACGCATCCATGGTAGCATTTCTCGGATCGGGATTGTTGGCAATGTTCGTCTTCTGGGCGAGCATACCCACCTATCTGAAGTCGAAAAGCAATGACCGCTCGCCTTATTGGCGGCCCACGGGCAAGCGTAGTGCGCAAACCTTGGCCCGGCGGGCTGCGATCGCCCTGTCGCCGCGCGGCATTTTGTTTGCTTGGACGCCCTTTCTGCCCTCAATATTGGTTTTTTTGGTAGCCACCGTCATCACCTTTGGCTCGGGATCGGGGCCCTACATGACTGGCTTTCGTTGGGACATTCTCGGCGGATACTTGGTGGGAGCGGTCCTAGCAGCAGGCTCGGCTTATGTATTTGGATTGGGCAAGGCGATCCGCAAAGACTTGCAAGACGTTACTAACCATGCCGCCAAAGCACTTGCGCGCCGAGGCCTGCTCTTGGATGCGGAGCGGGTATTGCTGGCCGCCGCCGATATGCCCATCCGCCGGGTGCGCCTCGCAGCAGCAATTGCCTTGCGTTATGTCGCCACAGAAAAAGGCAATGCCACATTGAATCGGCTCCTGCAAGATGGCGACAGGTCCGTGCGAGACGCGGCCCATAGTTCGCTGGAAAATATTGCGGGCGTGCTATCGGGCGAATATCGCCTATCAGTACTTCCGCTTGAAGAGTTGTGTGCTGAATTCGAGAAGGTGGATTCACAACTTGATATTATGATCGACACTTCGCACCGCGCACAATTGATGTTGAGGTATTACCGAATGAGTGAGCGTTTTGAAGAGATCATTTATTCGCAATTGCCACTGCGCCGGGCCTATCCGCATCTTTTTTGTATGCAATGCCTGTGCCGCACCGAGGAAAAAGTCTTCAAGGACTGGGCTTGGGTGCGCTGCATCCGCTGCAAAGACGTCTTCGGGCTACAGCCGGGCGTCGCGGTCGTGACGGGCCAAATCGGCGGCGTGCAAGACTGGGAATTGCGCAATGGCAACTTGGAAATCAGCCTCTGGGATCCCGAGGAACGCAAGGCGAGGGGAGCAGAGATCGACCGCTTGGAAGTCGTGGGATTGCAGGACTTTTCCTACGATTGGGCCGTCACGGCTGTGATCGAGCGCTTGCGGGCACATGCCCTCGCGGGTGATTGCCATGTGCCGATCAAGCTCCTGCATTCGCCACCCCTCACCGAAAACACACTAAAATTGCTGCGCTTGGTCGATCCGAATATGGTGGAAGCGAAATGAGTTTGGTATCGATAGCATAAGATATGAAATCAACCTACGTAAACCAAGATAAAGTATGACGTTCCTCGTAAGTTTAATCGTTGGTGCAATTGTGGGCATCGTTGGATTTGTCAGGAATTTGCCTTCCCAAAAAGAGTTTAAACTTGGCTCCAAGGGGGGCTTTTGGCAACCAGTAGGTGCTGCCGCACAAAAGAAGCTATTGTGGCGTGGGAAACTTGCCATTTCCCCGCGCAATTGGCTCCTGGCTTTTCCGATGCTTGGATATACCATTTTGTTGCCTTTGGTCCTTTTAGTCATTTTTTGGTTTTCCTCTCCAGACGTCCTCATGGAGGGCTTCGGTGGACTTTTGGGAATTTTGTTTGGCACATTCATCGCAGGATTGGTGGCCTATCCCCTTGGTTTTGGACGTAGGCTGCGCGAGTACCGTCGTGATGTCGCTTTTGCGGGAGCCAAGATGCTCGCCCGACTCGACGATACACAACTGGCAGGAGATTTATTGGCGGCCGCTGCCCAGCAAAAGGACAGCAATCTGCGGCTGGCAGCGATCGTCGGCTTCAGGGAACTGGGGCAAATCCAACATGTCGACAAATTGGAAGTATTGTGCAACGACAGCAATATGCAAGTGAAGCAGAATGCACTCCAAACAGTGCAGCACCTGCAAAAAATGCTGGTACAAAAGCCGCTCAGCGTCTTGCAATTGCGCCCCCTTTTCAACGATCACTGGACCTTGCAACGCAAAATCGCAGAGGCATCGACGGGATCGAGCCTTTCAAAATTTGAAGAACTGTATGTGAAGAATCAGCGGCGTTTTGAGGAGATACTCGATTCCCAGCTCCCGCTATGGCGCAGTTTCCCGCATCTGTATTGCCAGGAATGTTATGCTTTTACTGAAAAACAATCAGCCTGGGATTGGGAATGGCTGCGCTGCACAAACTGCCAAGACGCCGTGCACCTCGTCACTGGTGTAGAACGCATCACCGGGCAGATAGGCGGCAGCACAACATGGAATTTATCAGAAGGCCAGTTGCAAGTGCAACTGTGGGATGCCGCAGCGCGCAGCGCCCGCAGCGGCCGCATCAGCACCCTGGAAATCATCGGCGGCCAAACAATCGACTATGACTGGGCCGTGAGTGCCGTCGTAGAGAAGCTGCACAATGAAAATCCGGATTATGGTAAGGCAATTCGCGTGGTGCTTGTGGGTGAGCCCGCCTTGGCGGCCAATACGGTGAAATTGTTGCGTGATTTGGATTCTCAATTTGTGGATGAGAAATGAGACCAACGATAAAAATCAAACTGTACAATCAGCCTCGAAATGGGAGATGAATTCACTTTTTTACATGCAATGCTCGCTGGCGTAGGCGTGGGCCTATTTAATTTCTTCATCACTTTGGGTTCATGGAAAGACACTAAACCTAAGGTAGGTGGCTCATTCTGGCATCTAAAAGGTGCCGAGGCTCAAAAAAAAATATTGCGCAGTGGCTCGCTCGCCATTTCACCCCGTAATTGGATCTATTCCCTTGGGCTGATCAGGGTGGGGCTGATCATCGCGCTACTGATGCTGGGAATTTTTACCTTGATTACTGAGAGCGAATTGAAGGGACTTGGCGGATTGATCGGGATCTCGTTTGGTTTTTTCTTTGGAGGTTTGTTGGCTTATCCCTTCGGCTTTGGGCGCATATTGCGAGGATACCGCCTTGAGGTCGCTCAAATGGGTGCCAAGATGCTCGCCCGACTCAACGACACCCGAATGGTTGCAATCTTGTTCACGAAGGCCGCTAAGCGAAGGGACAAGGTGCTGCGCATTGCCGCCGCCATCGGCTTTGGCGAGCTGGGAGAAATGCAGCATCTGGACAAATTGGAGTTGCTCTGCAAGGATGGCGATCCGCAGGTCAAAGAGAGCGCATTAAAAGCGGTATTGCACCTGCAAAAGCTCCTGATCATCAAGCCGCTCAGCGTCTTGCAGTTGCGTGCCATTTTCAACGACTATTGGACTTTGAAATACAAAGTCGAGCAGGCTGAGGCCGGTTCGAGCAAGGAGAAATTTGAAGCCCTCGCTGCCAAGAATCAGCGACGTTTCCTGGACATCCTAGATTCGCAACTGGCCTTGAAACGTGCATTCCCCCACATCTATTGTCAAAAATGCTATGCCTTTGCCGAAAGACAAACTGCATGGGATTGGCAATGGGTGCGTTGCAAAAGCTGTCAAGATGCCGTGCACCTCGTCACAGGCGTGCAGCGCATTACAGGGCAGATAGGAGGCCGCCCAGCATGGAATTTGTCTGAAGGCCACCTAAAAGTGCAAC
Organism: Bacteroidota bacterium; assembly: GCA_031424495.1. GTDB lineage: Bacteria > Bacteroidota > Bacteroidia > J057 > JADKCL01 > JADKCL01. The sequence goes on from JANPHP010000241.1 coordinate 14,704, forward strand.
TGTGGGATGCGACAGTGCAAAGCGCTCGCAGCGGCCGCATTAGCACCCTGGAAATCATCGGCGGCCAAACAATCGACTATGACTGGGCAGTAAGCGCCGTCGTCGAGAAACTGCACAATGAAAACCCAGATTATGGGAAGGCAATCCTTGTGGTGCTTGTGGGGCAGCCTGACTTGTCGGCCAATTCGGTGAAATTGCTGCGTGATTTGGACCCGACATTCCCATCCCCACACACCCCACTGATCTAAAATCTCAACCCAAAATGGCCTTTTGGATACAAAGTATTAAATTCGGGGATCACGTTGGGGCCGGGCCATTTACCTGACTCATTGACTCAGCGCTTTCAAACACTTGCTCACCATGCCAGTAGAGGTGTACGTTTGGGGAATTTATGCATTGACCGGTGGCATCGCTGCGGAGCTGACGGGTGGTCATGCGCGTCGCTGGGCCGATCGCATTGGGCGCTGGTGGATGGTGCCGCGCTGGGTCACCGGACTGAAGGGCATGCAAAGGCGCACGCGCATGGTCTTTGCCATGCGGGGTCTATTGCCCATTTTGCCATTGCTGCCCTCTTTAATTGTGCTTGTAGGAATGGTTATCGTCAGCATTTCAGAAGCCGATGCGAGTTGTTTGTTGGCGGCCATGATTGGTTGGTCTACTTGGAAGTTGTTGCGCTTCAGTCATTTCAGGGGGAATGCCATGCGCTTTAAATTGAACTTGCTTGCCGTGGCTGCAAAGCGTTTTGTGCGGCATAGCAGCAGTGACGACAGCCTCATTCTGATGGATCGCCTCGCGCGGCACCAAGACCCCGACATGCGCATCGCTGCCACCAACGGCTATATGGAATTGGCTCCCGCGCTCGGTTTGCCTGCCCTCCTTGCGCTCAAAAAGGATCTCGACGTCGCTGTGCGGCAAGCCGTGCAAGAGGCGCATGACAAGCTCAAGCTCGTCGCTGCTGGCAAACAAACCAAGAGCCTGCGCCCCCTGCGCGACCTCATCGACGAGCATGCCCGCTGGAAATCGCAAATTGGCTGGAATCCCATCAACAAAGGACCGCTGCGGAATAATCTGCGCATGGTGGAGACCGAGATCGAAGACATCATCTATTCGCAATTGCCGCAGCGCAAGGCTTTCCCGCACCTGTATTGCCGCGCATGTAATACGCGCGCCGAGCAACTCGAGTCGGCACGGTGGTCGTGGGTGC
>JANPHP010000242.1:0-1615 GCA_031424495.1 Bacteroidota bacterium
CCCAATCGAAAAGGTCGCTGAACAGCAGGGTTATACAATCACGACAGTGAATGACGGCGATCGGATCGTCGTCTGGGAGGTCGAGGGTCTTCTCGCCTACGGCAGGATGAAACAATTTGCAGGCAGATTCACGATCCCATTATCCGAAATCTTGGGAAAAGTCACCCGTGATTGCATTCATTATGAGGTCAATGTATATCCGATCCCCAAGTTTCAGGAGCAATTTGGATCAAGGGAAGCGGACTTGAAAATTGATGTGTACCGCGCGCAGCGGTCTTGCTGTGCCAACCATCCTGGAGGCCTACGCATGGTGCATCAACCTAGCGGCTTGAAGGTCGAGGTGATCTCTCACAAAGGGCAAGGGTGGTGCGAAACCAAAGCCAAGCAACTGCTGCATTGCAAATTGCAGGCCCATCATCCAAAATCATAATCAACCGCTGCGGAAAACAAGCGGCGCCGCCCGTCGTTTCCATGAGAATAAAGCGTATATTTGCACTTTCTTTTACTCAATTATCAATTGCAATGACTTCAGAACAACTAAAGGATTTGACAGCGCGGAAGGAAGCGCTGAGGGGGTATCTTTGACGTCGATCATAAACGTTTACTGATTGGCGACAAGGAAAATCAGGCTGTTTCAGCTGGATTTTGGGACAACCCGGCTGCGGCCGAGCGTATCCTCAAGGAAACCAAGACCCTCAAGATCTGGACAGACGGCTTCAAAGACGTCGAGGACAAGATCGAGGATTTTGAAGTAATGTTTGACTTCTGGAAGGCTGGCGAGGCCACTGAGGAAGACGCCAAAGAGGCGTTTACCGCAGCGACCGAAGCCGTCGAGGAGCTCGAATTCAAAAACATGCTCTCTGGCGAACAGGACAATATGGACTGCGTCATGGAGATCAACTCAGGTGCCGGTGGCACCGAGAGCGACGACTGGGCGAGCATGTTGTTTCGCATGTACTTGCGCTATGCCGACCGCATGGGCTACAAGACGACCATCGTCGATGAAAAAGACGGCGACGTCGCGGGCATCAGCAGCGCGACCATCGAGATCACGGGGCCATTTGCCTACGGCCACCTCAAGAGTGAGAACGGCGTGCACCGTTTGGTGCGCATCTCCCCTTTTGACAGCCAAGCCCGGCGTCACACTTCGTTTGTGTCGGTCTATGTCTATCCGCAGATCGATGACACGATCAAGATCGAGGTCAATCCGGCCGACATCAAGTGGGACACCTACCGCGCAGGCGGCAAGGGTGGGCAAAACGTGAACAAGGTCGAGACGGCTGTGCGTTTGCACCACGGTCCATCGGGCATCATCGTGGAGTGTCAGCAAGAGCGTAGCCAAAACCAGAACAAGGAAAAGGCGATCCAATTGCTCAAGAGCCGCCTCTACCAAGTCGAGGTTGAGAAGCAAAACGCTGTGCGTGACGCCATCGAAGGCACAAAACTGCGTGTAGAGTGGGGATCGCAGATCCGCAACTACGTGATGCAGCCCTACAAGCTCGTCAAAGACGTGCGCACAGGCGTGGAAACCAGCAATACCCAAGCAGTCATGGATGGCGACATCGACATGTTTGTGCGGGGCTATCTGATGGAATACAGCGCCCTGAGCAAAGGC
>JANPHP010000243.1:0-20768 GCA_031424495.1 Bacteroidota bacterium
GCACTGTCACGTCTGTTGCCACGACCGCACCCATGACGGGCGGCACATTCACCACGACGGGTACCATCGGCATCACACAATCGGGAACATCTTCAAACGGTTACCTTTCAGCCACGGATTGGAATACATTCAACAACAAGATTGGTGGTTCTGGCGTCGCCACGCGGGTTGCATTTTGGAATGCAACCAATACACTTTCCAGCAATGGCAATTTGTATTGGGATGATATCAATAGCCGATTGGGGATAGGGACGGCGGCTCCAGGATTTACCTTGGATGTGACTTCTGCGGGACGCACGATCAATTCCGCGAGCTCCTCGACAACTAATGCGGCGGTATTTGGATTCAATATTGCAGCCGCAGGCGCTGGTGCCGGCGGCTATGGCATTGCAGGCCAAACCAACCAAAGCGGCAGCTCGGCTGTGCGTGCCGAGCAGATCAATGCAGGTGGCATTGGCATGCAAGGCATCAATTTTGCGGCCTCGGGGGCTGGTATCGGCACAGGCGTCTATGGACAGACGACCCAATCTGCTGGCAATGGCATGGATGCGCGCAACTTGAATACCTCAGGTACTGGAATCTTCGCAGCCGGGCAAAATGCTGCTGGCACCTATCTGGTGGCAGGCAGCGGCGCATCCATCAACGGAGTGACCAATGGCGTGCATGCACGCAACACCAGCCTCGGCATTTCGCAAGCCGTTTATTGCGACAATGGTGGCGTTATCTGCCGCGTGGACTATTGGAGCGGCACCGTCCAATACAAAATTCTGGGTACGGGCACGGTATCGACGACCGCCGAAGGACTAAATGGCGACCGCGTAACCTTGCATTGCACCGAGGGCCCTGAAATCTTGTTTGAGGACTATGGGCAAGGCAAGCTCGTGAATGGCCGCACCCACGTCGAGATCGATCCCATCATCGCCAAAAACATTTTGGTCAATGAACAACATCCGCTGCGCGTCTACATTCAATTGGAAGGGGAATGCAACGGCGTGTTTGTGACCAATAAAACCGCAACATCATTTGATGTCGTGGAGCTCGCCAATGGCCACAGCAACATTGCCTTTCAATACCATCTGATCGGGAACCGCGCCGACGAGGCCTTGCCCGGCGGCCGCATCTCCCGAAATGCCGATGCCCGTTTTGAAGCGGCGCCGGCTCCATTGGAGACGGCAGAAATTAAGTCCGTCACCGTGGGTGAGCCGACCCAAGCGCCTTCTCAGAAGTGATTGCCAGCACTAGCTTCATCTTTAAGCGATCATTGGACTTATGAGAACAACTTTGAATTCGGCATCGATCTACGTGAAATGCTACCTAATGGCTGGACTTTGTTTCCTGCTGATGTGGCCGCTGGGCATGCATGCCCAAGGTGGCCTCATGATTGGCAGCGGGGCACAGGTCGTGGCCACTGCCTCACCCAGCATCGTCATCACCGATGGAAAATGGCAAAATGACGGCGCATTTATTCCGGCCTTGAGCCTCGTGCGCGTCGAAGGCAGTACGGTAACCAGCAACTCCACCATCGGAGGCATCATCACGACTACGTTTTACGATCTCACGCAGCAAAAATCAGCCAACAATGTACTGCTCACGCAAAACATTCAAGTGAGCAATAGCTTCACGATGAATGGCGGCCTGTTTTTGCTCAATAACTTTGACGTGACCCTTGGCACCGCCACGGGGCAGGTCTTGAACGAATCCGAAACCAATCGCATCACAGGGATTACCGGCGGCTTCGTTCAGAAAACAATGACCCTCAACGCACCTGCAGGTTTGAACCCCGGCAATTTGGGGGCCACGATCACCTCTGCGGCCAACATGGGCTCCACGCTGATCAGGCGTGGGCACGTGCAACAAACCGACGGCAATGGCGGCCTATCTATTTATAGGTTTTTTGACATCGTGCCCACCAACAATACAGGATTGGCAGCCACGCTGCGCCAATCTTATTTCGATGCCGAGCTTGGCGGCCGCCTGGAAACGGAACTCGAGCATTACAATAGCCTCAACAATGGATTCAGCTGGTATGCGCGTGGCTTCACCGCCCGCAACATCGTCAGCAACTTTGTCGACAAAACGGGCTATCCCGATCTCGCGACGCGCTGGACCCTGGCGAGCCCCATCAATCAGCCGCTGCCTGTCGTGTTTTTAGACCAAGGATTGCGCTGCGAGTCAGACCACGCGACCTTGTTTTGGACGGTGATGGAGAGCGCAGGCTCAGACCACTTCCAAGTTGAAAAGAGTGCCGACGAGGTCGAATGGGTGGCGCTGGCAGACGGCATGATCGCATCAGAAGGCGTAGGCCGCAACCGTTATACTTATGTGCTAAGTGAAAGCGCGCCTTTTTTCCGCGTGAGGCAGGTAGACGTGAATGGAACTTCAGTGAATGGAGAAAGCCAAAAACTCACATGCAACATTGCAGGTGAGTGGGCCATCTGGCCCAATCCGACCACGGCGGAGCTCAATATCAAAGCACCATTTGGGCAAACCATCGCAAGTTTAGAAGTGAGTGATATGTTTGGTCAGGTGATCCTGCGCCACGCAGTCGTCGATGCCCCCCAATATACACTTGCGCTGAATGACCAACTTGCCTCCGCCATGTACACCATCAGGGTCATACCCAGCAAAGGCAATCCGATCGTGAAGAAATTTGAGGTTCGGCACTGATTACAGGGAGCTTATCTGTGTCGCCACAAGGCTTAGATGCTAGGCCTTTCTCACAATCTTGTAGTTCCGGTACTCGCCGATGCGCCAGCCAGTTAGCCGCTCGACCCAATCGCGCAGGCGCTTTTTGAGGGTGAAATGTCCCTGTTGGGGTATCACGTGGTAGGTATTGAGGCGAATGCGCTCAGCCATCAAGGCGGGATGCCCGTCTTTGGGAAAAGGAAGCACCCGATCCACCTTTTCATACTCAAATTCTTCCTTGCCTTCAAAACGCTTCGCGATCTCCGCGTCACTTTGCCAGTACCGCACAAATTCCAAAATCTTCTGGTGCTCCTCCTTGGGTGGACGAACGCGGCCGTAGGCGAAAACATGCGGGTGGATGAGTTTGGCCCTCAATTTCACGCCCGGGAGACCATTGTCATAGTCGGCGATGCTGCCATATTTCCTGAATCCTTGCGCATCGCGGTAAGAGCGCAGGCCGGGAATGTTGCGCACAATCCTGATCTCGCGCCGGTAGGCGCGGCCAATCGTGATGTAGTCATAAGTCCAGAAGTGGTGGTAGGGGAAGAGCAATCCCTCGATTTGCGGGTCGTCGAGGCAGGTTTGCATCTCGGCGAGGATTTCTGGCAGGTCCTTTTCATGCACCATGTCATCAGCCTGCATGTAAAAAATCCAGTCTCCCTTGCAGGCATCGATTCCGATATTGGTTTGGTGGGCGAGTACCTTGCCGCCTTCACGCATCGCCGGATCCCAAACCGTGTCGATGATCTTGATCTTGGGTGAGTTTAAAGCGAGGATGCGGGCACGCGTATCGTCCTCACAATCACCGACCACTGCGATAAACTCATCGCAGACCGGCAAGAGCGACTGTATCGACTCCAGAAAAGGATACTGGAGCTTGACTCCATTTTTGACGATCGTTAATCCTGAAACCTTCATAGTGCAATGCGCTGACTCGATCCCTTGGAAATATTGGGAGGCCGTAAATATCGGAAGAAGTGGGGAGAATGTAGGAGAGGGGATTTTGTTGGGGGGATGGGGGGGCAGAAGCAAAGTAAATGATGAATTCCAGATCGAAGGGAGAACTAGAGTCGATCAATCTCCTCCAAACGCAAGCCTGTGTACTTGGAGATGGGGTTTACTTACATTCGATCTTGCATCATCACCCACGTCCATTCGCCCCAAAAAGCCTCACCCAAAAACAAAACGGCCACCCAAAGGCAGCCGTTTCGTTCATTTCTTCGTTGCGCGAGCTCACTTCAGTACACCCAGGTCGTGCCCGACCTCGGTGAAGGCTGCGATGGCGCGGTCGAGGTGCTCCATCTCGTGGGCGGCGCTCAGCTGCACACGGATGCGTGCGAGGCCCTTGGCGACGACAGGGTAAAAGAAGCCGATCACGTAGATGCCTTTTTTCAGCAGTTCCTCGGCAAATTTTTGTGCCAATGGTGCGTCGTAGAGGATGATGGGCACGATCGGGTGTTCGCCGGGCTTGATGTCAAAGCCGGCGGCGGTCATCTTTTCGCGGAAGTATTTGGTATTGCGCTCCAGCTTGTCGCGCAACTCGGTGCTGCTGCTCAGCAGGTCAAAGACCGCGATGCCCGCGCCCACGATGGCGGGCGCAAGGGTGTTGCTGAAGAGGTAGGGGCGGCTGCGCTGCCGCAGCAGCTCGATGATCTCCTTGCGGCCCGTCGTGAATCCGCCGAGGGCGCCGCCGAGCGCCTTGCCGAGGGTGCCGGTGATGATGTCCACGCGGCCCAGCACGTTGCGGTGCTCGATGGCGCCGCGGCCAGTTTTGCCGAGAAATCCGGTCGAGTGGCATTCGTCGACCATCACGAGGGCCTTGTATTTGTCGGCGAGGTCGCAGATCTTGTCGAGCTGCGCGATCGTGCCGTCCATTGAAAAGCTGCCATCGGTGGCGATGAGTTTGTGCCTCGCGCCTGCGGCGTCTGCTGCTTGCAGCTGCGCTTCGAGGTCGGCCATGTCGTTGTTTTGGTAGCGGTAGCGGGCAGCCTTGCAGAGGCGCACGCCGTCGATGATCGAGGCATGGTTGAGCGAGTCGCTGATGATCGCATCTTGGTCGTCGAGCAATGGCTCAAACACACCGCCATTCGCATCGAAGCAAGCTGCATACAAAATCGTGTCTTCCGTGTGCAGGAACTGGGCGATTTTGGCCTCCAGCTCCTTGTGGATGTCTTGTGTGCCGCAGATGAAGCGCACAGAGCTCATGCCAAATCCGTGGGAGTCAATGGCCTTTTTGGCAGCCTCGATCACCGCCGGGTGGCTGCTGAGGCCGAGGTAATTGTTGGCACAAAAATTCAGCACCGACTCGCCCGTGGAGATCTGGATCTCAGCACCTTGTGGGCTGGTGATGATGCGTTCCTTTTTGTAAAGACCCGCTTGGCGGATCTCATCAAGCGTTTGCTGAAGCTGAGGCTGAAGTGTATCGTACATGCGCGTGCAGTGTTTAATAGAATCTGGGTGTGAAATTAGGGAGGAATTTGGGAAGGATGAAATCTATGAATCGGTGGCCGAGCGAAGCCGTGGCCTGCGGCCACTTGCTGATGGAAAGCCCGCCTCCGGCGGCGTCTGCGAGAAAAGACTGTCGTCCGATCTTAGAACAGAAATCCAATTCGCACAAACTAGTTCGTCGCTCCCACAATCAAAACGCGTGTCACCGATTGCTCTGCATTACGCATCCGCAGCATATAGATGCCCGCTCCTTCAAAGATTGCAAGCGCATTGCCATCCAGCTCCAGGTCGAGCCCGCCATTTATGGGGGTATAGGTTTGGCTGAAGCGCAATGCCCCGAGTGCTGTAAAGACCTCGATGGTGATGGGTTCATCGTCCAATTCCCGCACGACGAGATGTAGTTGGCCAAAGCTGGGGTTGGGGAAAATGCCCAAACTTGGAAATGGGATCGTCACGCCGGGACCGATATAGATGGTGGCTGTATCCGTCTCATGGCCGCAGCCGTAGGCGACCAAGGTCACTGGCAGGTGCCCTGCATTAGCATAGGTATGGATGGGATTGGCCAGCGTGCTTGTGCCCCCGTCGCCAAAATCCCATTGGTAGGCTGTGCTTCCTGTGCTGCTGTTGGTAAAAGAGACGGTGTTTCCAGATGTGGTGAAATTGAAGTTTGCCGTAGGTGATATGATGGGGATGAGGTCGGAATCGAGTAAGGTGTAAGGCACGTTGATGAATTTAGGACGCCAAGTGTCGGCGTTTTGGAATCCGCTGCCGCTGTGGCATTGTGTGGTGCAGGTGGTATCGCCGGTGTCGTGTACATTGTAGGAAACGAGCAGCGCGTTGCAACCGCTCGGCGCGAGGTGGGCATAGGCATTGAAGGTCTGCGAAGCCCTGCCTCCAAAATCGTCTGGTGCTACGTAGGCCAACGTTGGATCAGAAAATGGCCCAGTGAGTGAATTGCTGCGATAAACCATAATATTTCTATGGGCACTGCAAGTGCTCGTGTCGGGCGCTTGGTCATGGGAAATGAGGTAGTAGCGGCCTTGCAGCTTGGTCACGCTATAGTGCTCGGCCACATTGTAACGCGATATGGAGCGTGCATTGGCGACGACCGTGGTCCAGACTGTGTCTTCATAATATTCCCATGGAGCATTGATATCTGCAAATTCGCGTCGCGCCAAATAGGGCAAGCGTATCGTCCCAGAGACGCGGCTACCATAGGCATAAACATAATTTCCATCCACCAAAACTGCACAGCCAAAATCGATGATTGAGTCAGGTGGAGGGATGACCCGATTGATGTCTTCGAGTGTCCAAGTCGTGATGCCCTTGCGCAATTTTCTAATGTTGTTGCCGAGAAAAGTGCCGTCTGCCGCCCTTCTGGAGAGGAAAATGTAGGCCGTGCTATCGTCGTGCAGGTAGCCATGCCCAGGGGTGAAATAACGGTTTGGATAAATGCTGTCTTGGAAAAAGGAGCTGTCGGCCAATGCGTGATCGGGATTCAGGTAGGTCTCCAGATTGCTGGGAGCTTGGCTGCTTTGTATGACGATGCAGTTATGTACCTCGTGTACAGGTTCACAATCGACCGAATTGCCAGTGAGGTGGCCTATTTTGCTACGCCCAAAGAGCCACATCGTCTTGCCATCCGGCAGGTCTATGGATGAACTCAATTCACCTGCCACCCAGTCGCTGTCACTTGCCACCGAGGGCCTGAAATAGTTTGTATATGTCGTGTCGCGTGGCCCCACATAAGTCGGGCATAGGCCGATGAGATCGACAGGGCTGAGCTTTCTGGTGATGCTGTTGTCGCCGAGTTGGCCAAAGAAATTGTCTCCCCAGACAGAGATGGTTCCGTTTTGATGGAGGCCGATGGAGTGGCTTTCTCCACCAGAGAGAGTTTTGATGTTGTGGAGGGTGGGGATTGGGATGGGAAATGTTCTGTCAATGATATCGCCATTTCCAAGCTCGCCATTGTCTCCATTTCCCCAGGCATAGACATCGCCGTTGGTCAGGAAGGCAAAGGAGTGTAAAGATCCAGCAGCAATTGAGTCGATGATTGTCGGTGGGAATAGTGCTTGAACTGGGAATGGGCTATTCTGACTACTATTGCCGTCCCCAAGCTGTCCTTCTGTACCGCGACCCCAAGCCCATAAGGTTCCGTCGCCTTTGAGTGCCATTGCATGAAAGCCTCCTGCAGCTATCTTGACGACATGGTCTAAGGTGTCAATAAGATTGGGAACGGAATCATGGTACCCCGATACGGCAATTCCATTCCCAAATTGCCCATCCGCTCCATTTCCCCAAACCCATATTGTGCTGTCAATCGCCAAGGCCATCGAGAATGAAATGCCAACAGCAATGGCCTTGAAATCTACCGTGGCGAGGATGGGAACAGGAGTTGCTGTTAGTGTTGTCGTGCCGTCTCCAACCTCGCCTTTGATATTGTGCCCCCAAGCCCAGACCGTGCCATCCCTTTTCAAGGCCAGAGAGTGGTTGTTTCTTGTCGCAATGGCGATCACATTATTAAGTCCAATCACTGGCACCGGAGTGTCTTGTCGCATGAGTTGCATTCCATTTCCGAGCTGCCCGAAATTATCGCCTCCCCATGCCCAGACTGTACCATCGCTTTTCAAGGCCAATGAGTGAACATCTCCCGCCGCGACAGCCACGACGCCGTCGAGATTGGCTACTTGTTTGGGGATGATGCTCGATACCAAGGTGCCATTTCCCAGCTGTCCGGAGGAATTGTCTCCACTTGCCCAGACGCTTCCATCGCTGCATACAAAAAGCGAGTGGCTTGTGCCCGCTGATATTTTCTGGGAAAATGCTGGACGGGCCAAAAAGCACCCCGTCACAACAATCAACAGGAAGGCAAGACGGCAAGGGGTATGCAGCATTTCAGATCGACTTTGATTTGGATTCTATGGCGAAATTTGGTGATTTTATTCAATCATTCCAAGGATAGCAACATTGCTCTGTTTCACAGGGTGTTGCGTCTAGCCCATTTCATCCCAAAGGCAGGGCCACGCGGTTGCAAGATCTGCATCCACGCGGCCCTCATCCATCGGCTTTTGCAATCGAATTAGCGGGTCAAGACCATCTTGCGGCTCGCAACAAGTTGGTCATCGATGATGAGTTCATAGATGTAGAGGCTGCCAGTGAGCGTATTGCCAGTGATCGTAATCTGCCCCTCGCCCTTTTCTTGGATGGGATAGCGTGCGATTTGATATCCCTCCAACGTGATGATGCGGATGTAGGTGTTGGGTGCCTGCTCGGCGACGTAGTACCTGATGACCGTGTTTTCTTGGAAGGGATTGGGCGCATTTTGATCGAGGCGATTTTGGTCTGCGGGAGCGGCTGAGGTGGCAGCCTTGTCGGCGGCGACATTGCAGCAGCCGTTCACGATGGCTTCGAGCCTGTCGAGGCGCGTCGACAACTCGGAGATGGTCTCCTTTTGGGATTTGATCTCCGCAAGTTGGGCCTTGTTTTGCGCGCTAAGTTCTTGGGTGGCTTTTACGAGGGGAACCACAAACTCGGCGTAGCGCAAGCCATATACATCGTCGGCATTTTTGGGTTTGTCCACACCACTGAAGTCATAGCCCAGTTTCTGAGCTGCGCGCTCCACATCTTGTGCAATGAATCCAGTTTGCAACATGCCACCGACTGCAGCCTCTTCTGCCTTTGAGCGGCTGCTGTCTTCGTAGTGAAATGTGGCTGCGATTTTGTCCATGTCGAGGTGGTAGGTCACCGGACGCAATTGATTGATGAATTCCAGTCCAGGCACATTTTCAGTGACGTCTTTTTTGAGCCTGCCATCTGAGATATTGGTCCAATTCCTGAATCCGCCGATGGAGGTGACGCTTGCGTCACCAATGCGCACTTGGTTGCTTGCAGTGATGCGTGCCGCATTGCCAATGGCGGTGCTGTACGAGTAGTTGCCCGCACTCGCATCGGTGTGCCAGCCGATCGCGGTGTTGTGAATGCCAGAGATATTGGTTTGCAAAGCGTGACAACCGATTGCAGTATTTTGGCCACCCGAAGTATTGAATTCGAGCGCATAATATCCGAGAGCTGTATTGTTGGCTCCATTCACGTTTCTGTTCAGTGCGCCATTGCCCATAACCGTATTATAGCTCCCCGTGGTATTTTGCCTAAGGGCGTCCGACCCAACAGCGGTGTTGGAAATGGCCCCAGTGTTGGATAACAGCGCCCCTGAACCAATCGCGGTATTATAGTTTCCAGCGTTATTTGATTTCAGGGAATTCCATCCCAGAGCAGTATTGTCACGCCCGATCGTATTGGCGAACAAGGCATTGGACCCGATGGCGGTATTTTGTACAGCCTGGGTGCTGTTTGCACCGACGCCATTGTTGTACAGCGCATTGTCACCGATGGCTACCAAATTGCCGACTGTGGTATTGCGAAACAATGCACCTGCGCCGATGGCTGTGTTGGCTGCACCCGTGGTGTTGTTTTGAAGTGCGCCATAGCCCACGCTTGTGCCCATGCTGCTCGTTGTATTCAGCATTGAATTTACGCCAACAGCGACATTATTACTGCCCGCAGTATTGCTCTTGAGTGCAGATCCACCGATCGCGGTGTTTTCTTGGCCAGTTTTATTGGTGCGCATAGAGTTGATTCCCACTGCTGTATTGGCCTGTCCGCTTACATTGAAGAGCATCGACTCCACACCCATGGCAGTATTGTTGTAGCCACCTTGATTGTTTTGCAGGGCGCGCGCGCCCGTGGCAGTGTTGTCAGAACCTATCGTATTTGCATTCAGCGCGAGATTGCCAATCGCTGTATTGTTGCTTGTTGTGCTGTTGGTACATGCTCCCCAGCCAATTGCAGTGTTTCCATTGCCTAGAATATTGCGGTAGAGCGACCAGGCACCGACAGCGGTATTGTTGTTGCCTGTTTTATTGCCAGTAAGGGAATTGTGGCCATTGGCTGTGTTTTCATTTCCTGTGGTATTTCCTGTAAGGGAATATACACCCGTAGCTGTATTGGCACTACCAGTGGTGTTCCAATATGAACTCCATGTACCTATTGCCGTGTTTTCCAAGCCAGAAATATTGTGCGAGAGTGTATTGTGGCCATAAGCAGCATTGCTGTGACCTATTGTGTTTTCTTTGAGTGAATAGACACCTGATGCAGTATTGTTATAGCCCGTGGTATTTTGGAAGAGCGAAAAGATACCAGTTGCGCAATTATCATGCCCAGTACTATTGAAATACAAGGCGGCCCCGCCAATCGCAGTATTGCCATCGCCAGTGCTATTGCTGTACAGCGCTCCCCCGCCGATCCCGGTATTTCCATTTCCGATCGTATTGGAGCCCAACGACAGCACCCCAGTGGCCGTATTGCCAAATCCCGACGTATTGGCATGCATGGCGGAGTCTCCGAGGGCGGTGTTCCAATAGCCTGTAGAATTCGAAAACAAGGAATGCCAACCTACGGCAGTATTTTTGTAACCTGTGGTGTTTGCATGCAGTGAAGAGTCTCCCAAAGCCACATTCCGAAATCCAGTTGTATTGGACCGCAACGCTCCGTTACCGACCCCTGCATTCCCTATCCCACTCGAATTCTGCAACACCCCATTCCCAAAACCTGTGTTCCCCGGTGCTGCAAATTCTCCGCCTTCATATCCAAAAAATGTCTGGCCATTCGAATCCAGTACGCCAGACCACGTATCATTGACCTTCAATATCAAAGGTGCATTGTTGTGGGTTCCCAAAAATTCCAGGCCGGTGTTGGTAAAGTTCCCTAGGGTACTCCAATCCTGCCCCATCACCCAAGAACCTCCACACATCCAAAACAAAAATCCCCAAACACAAATTGCTAGTAACTTTTTCATAATGCATTTCATTTTTTGTGAAACATGATAGACCTTGCTCGCAACCGCCGACCCTCGACGGCGCAAGAAGCATGTACCAAACTTCGCTGCCACAATGCCCGATTCCCAGCCAACTTTTCTCGATTCTCAAAGACTGAAAAGCCAGACGCTCCACAACAAAGACCCGCATACCGCAGAAAAAAGGCTATATTGACTTGCGAAAAATCAAAAGTAGGAGCGATGGCCAAGACCTCACAAGACGATCTCTATGACCTGATCCACTGCCTCGATGCGGCCGAAAAGGGGCATTTCAGCAAGTATGCACAGCGCCATGTGCTCAAGGACGGCAATAATTATGAGGCTTTGTTTCAGATCCTCGTCAAAATGCCTGCCTACGATGCCGATGCCGTGGCCGCAGCGATGAAAAAACTGGGGATTGCCACGCCACTACCGGCTGCCAAAAACCACCTCAAGAGCATTCTCCTGCGGTCGATGCGCGACTACAACAGCGGGCGCACCACGCATACGCGCCTGCTTGAAGGGCTGGAAAACCTCGCCTTCCTCCACGAAAAAAAGCAATATGACTTGCTGCGCAAGGAACTCAAACGCCTGAAAAAAATCGCCGAGATGTATGCCGAGCACCACATCCTCTTCAAGATTGGGGAGTATGAACGCGGGCTGCACAAGGAGACCGCGCAGCGTGAGATGATCGAGGGCATGGAGGAGATCCACAACGAGATGCAACAAAAGGCCCGGGCATTTCAAAACCAATTGCAGTTTGGCCACCTGCTCGACAAGATGTTTGTGATCGCCAGCAAAGCTGGCTCAGACCGCGAGCAAGCGGTAAATGCAATTCTCGCCACCGAGTTGCTCGCCTCAGAGGACAATGCAATGACGCTTCTGGCCAGAATTTATTACCATCAGATTCACGCGATTGCGCACATGCTCAAAGGGCAATATGAAGCCTCACAGCGCAAGTATGGCGCGGTTGTGAGCCTCTGGGAAGGAGCACCCCATTTGATCCAGGAGTACCCAACTCGCTACCGCCGCATCTTGAGCAACTACCTGAGTATCTGCGGAGAGACGGGCGACTATGAGGTTTTTGAGCAAATCTTGATCAAGATGCGCAGCAGCCCCGCTGAGCATCTCATGGATCAGGCTGAGGTGTTCAACCTCGGTTACAATGCTGAGCTTATCTGGCGCATGGGTACCTATGACTGGGCTGGGGTGGCGGCGATGATTCCTGCGTTGCAAGCTGGCTTGGAGACTTATGGCCCGCTGCTCAGGCAGGGGACAGTCTTGGTGATCGCCTACCATGTCGCTGTATTTTATTTTTTGGCGGAGGATTACGTGTCTTGTGGCAAATGGCTGCGAACGATCACAGATACAGGTCGTACTGAGCAGCGCATGGACATTCAACGCATCGCGAGGGTCATCGGTCTCTTGCTCATTTGGTTGCGTGGGGACATGGATCTCCTAGAATATGAATTGCGGTCTGTGACGCGCTATTTTGAGAATTGGGGAGGCGGAGAGTTGGCACAACATGTTTTGAACCTAATCCAGGCACTCATTCATGCCCCTGATGATAGATCCTCTAGAGAGGCACTTGAAAAATTCCAGGAACTGCTCTCCCAGTCAGCGGTAGAGAACTTGTTGGGGGCTGATCTTCTCAATGCTTGGGCTACCGCGCAACTCACGGGTGCCCTGCCCCGAGCGGTGCTTCAAGAAATGAAAGCCCGCTGAAGCCGTGGCCCGATTGAAGCCGTGGCCTCCGGCCGCCTCGGCGGATTTCGAAGGGCCGCATCTGGCGGCGTCTGCAAGAATAGTCTGCTGAACTTAATTACAGAAACGCTTATCGGAGTACTTCCTCCGCCGGAGGGCACAGACTCCCCCCAAAATGCAAAACGCCTCCCATCGGGAGGCGTTCCACTAAATCTTAGCATTGCGTGTGATCACTTGATCACCACGCAAGCCTCGCCTCTGTTGGGGAGCATGATCGGCATGGACAGGTCCATGACGCTCGATACGCCCGACTTGTATTCGCCGAGGTACTTGATCTCAAGTACTTGGGGGGTGAGGTGTGAATCTTGGTCATAGATCGCTTGCTTCACCATTGTGAGTGCTTGCAGGGTTGCAGCGATCGACGTAGGGGTGATCTCGGCGTTGGGTGGGAAGGCTGCGGTGACTTCTTCTGACTCGATGCCCATGATCGAGCAGGTGATGTGACCCTTGAGCGAGCCACGGTCGCCTGCAGATGCGCCGACTTTGATCAGATCAGTGATCGTGACGCCTTTTTTGCTGGTGCGCAGAGTCATCTCGATGCGCATGCCCACGCCTACGCGTGCCACGCCGATGATATCGCCAGTTTCGCTGTCTTTGCGCACAGGCAAAGTAGTGTACTTGATGTAGTCGGTCTTCACGATATAGGTGTAGCTCGCCTCAGACAACTCGATCGAGGAGTAGCTGATCACCTTTTTCTTGTCGATCATGATGATGTTTTTGGCTTCCATCTCATTGGGGAGCAGGTGGATCACCTGTGCATTGTTGCTCTCGTCCATGTAGAGTTCTGAGAAGAGACGGCCGTCGTTGACTTTGTAGTCGAGCGGTGCCGGGCCGACGCAGATGAAGTCGTTGTAGTTTTCTTGTGCATGGAGGCTCAGGGTCCCGAGCAGCATCACCAAAAGCAGACTCTTGATCAGTTTCATAGTGGAGTGTATTCCTTAAAGGATTTTAATGTGCGAATGAATTCCGTAGATAATGGGCCTGAAATTAGAGAAAAATCCGATAATACTGTAATGCAATCCCGCTTTTTGGGGATTCGTGGATATGTTTACAGACGAGAAATGGAGAATCAGCGTGCAGGGCAATGCAAATGGCTGTTGCGGTGGCAGAAGCCAGTCTTGGTGTGGAATGCTAGCGGGACGAGCCAAGCCGTAGCGCCAATCCTGTAGCAAAATTCACCCAAGGTGAATCACAGGAATGCACCGAATGATCAACGATTGAAGGAAAATGGTGAGTTAGCGGCAGACTTGAAAGGTTTGGCCATCGTCTACGGCATTCACCTTCATGAAATCTTCACCATCGACAGTGATTGCCGTGCCGATCGCCAATGTCAATTTGATTTTGTCGCCTTTGGCCACTGTACCCTCAGCATCGACTCCACTGCCAGACAAGGAATACTTCACATCGCGCGTGCACTTGTTTTGCAGTGTGACGACGATGCCCACTGCGTCGATAACATGCGCACGTGGATGGTTGTTGCTAGACGCCATGCCTGAAAATATAGTCGCAAAAGCGACCAATATGGCCAAGGCTGCAAAGTGACCCAAATTCTTCATAGGAGTAGTGATTTTCATCTGAACGCATAATGCATCGACAACCTAAAGCTACAAAAAATGGACCACTTCTCAATGGATAATTTTCAACAAGCCGCTCAGCCCAATTTTATCACCCTTTCGATCCAAAGCTGCAATTCGGTGACGAGCCGATAATCAAATTGGTGGGCGTGGTAGTCTTCATATTCGGGCTGTCCGCGCAAATCGAGGCCCTTTTGCATCGAACCAACATGGATCATGCCATGGTCTGTGCCCGGCAAAGTCACAAAGCTGCCATGACCGGGATGGTAGGCGTTCACGATACGGGCGATCTCAGCCATGGAGAATGCGTCAAATACCTCAAAATCGGCGTCTCCAAAAATCGACAGTACATGGGCATCTGTCCGCGCCCAAGCATCTGTAAACGTATGCCTCGCGATTTCTTGCCAATACTCAGCTTTGCGAAACAAGATGTTTCCGTAGGCATCAAGCAAAAAATCACGCTCCAACAGTGCCTTCCACTTTGGGTTTTGGACGATCTCTGCAAGCGGGCGCATCGCAACATAGTGCGCATAAAACAGCTTGATGTATTCGCCCATGTCCTGCTCAAATGTCAAGTAGGTTTCGTCCGTGCGAGGTTCTTGGAAGCGCAGCATCATCAAAATGTATTCATACCAAGTCTGGAACACGGTGCCATAGACCGCGATGCCCTTGGGATGGTGGCCATTTTGCGTGGCGATCAAGGGCGACTGTATGCCGCCCATGCTGTGTCCTACGAGGAAAACTTTATCCTCTTGCGCCCAAGGCATGCTCAATAAGTGGTTATAGCCAGCCTCAAATGCGCTCAATTCCCGCTCAAATCCTGTTTCGCGGCAGTCGCAAGGGCTAGGTCCATCGCCCATGCCCGGCTTGTCGACACGGTACACGATATTCCCCAAGGCCGCGAGGCTGTCAAACAGCCTCGGGTAAGGATCCAAGCGATTCATATTGTCAATCGAGAAACAGCTGTAGCCCGGGATGAAATAAATGATCGGATGTGGGCCAGGCGTTTTGGGCAGCATGGTGATCGTGCGGAGGTAGCCCGTTTCAAAGGGCGCTTCTCCATACACGACATCGTAGCGGGCGTTGCCTTGCTCCTTGGCAACGCCTAGCGCCTTTCCAGACAAGCTGATCACCTTGCCCTTTTTGCCGTTGCTGCGCCACACATCCACTGCAATCGCGTCGCCTTCAAAAAAGCGCGGACCTTTGCGGCGCAACGTTTCCCAGTTCTCAACCGCTACGCCATTGACGCGCACTAAAACATCTTGGGCCTGCGCACCCATCTCGGCCATGGTGCCGCCGGGCACGACTTTGCCGAGGACGATGCCACCCGTCAATCCATTGGCCGTTGCGAGCGAGTCGGGTAGCGGCAACGGTTGTATGCCCAGGAAGCACTTGCGACGCAGGTGAGCGGCCGGCGTCGTTTGACTGTAGGCGAGCGGTGCACCCCAAAAAAGGAGCAAGAGCAGGCAGAGATGTGGAACGCGGATCGTCAAATTCATGAAGCCAAGCTAAACGGATTTCAAAGGAAGAAGGGGGAGATAGTTGCGAATAATCGATCGGAAATCACGACAGCCGATGCAAATGGAAATGACCATGAGGTGCGCACCATTTAGAAGCAAATTCTATCGCTGCAGGTTTCCTGTTGTAATCGCACGCTAACTTTGCGTCAGCCAACAAATCGGACGTACTTCATTTTGTGATTCATTTTGCTCTGTTAAGTGGATCGAAAGGTTTTCTTTTGATTTGAATTAATCAGCTAACTGTCAGCATTTTGTGTATGTTTCGGAATGCAGAGAATGTATTTCACGTAAGTGTTATTCATCACCCAAAAGGGACAGTCGCGAAGGTACTTTTGCTGCGGAGTTTTGACCAAAAATGGGACTAAATCCAGCCTGTTTTCCGTCAAAATGCATCCACTTATCGATGATTTTTATGCAAATCGAGCTTTGAAAATGGCTGCTTTTATGGAGCCGCTGCTTGGCATTGGCGGCCTTTTTGGGGGCAATGCATTGCTTGCTTTCTTGTGCTAGTGCTGCTGGAAATTGCCAACGATTTACACGTGCAGCCCCATGCCGTTTTTTTGCTCTTTGAATGCTGAGGGCAAGACCCCAAAGGACTTGCGAAAGGCCTTGTTGAATGCGCGGCGGTCCGTAAATCCAGTTTCCAGCGCCACCTCTGTAAGGCTACGTTCTTTTTGCAGCAACAGCTCGGCACCATGCTGCAGGCGCTTGTGCAAGACATATTGATAGGGAGCGCAGCGGTAGATCTCCTTGAAACACCTCAAAAAGTGATATTTGGAGGTCATCGCGACCTCTGCTAGCTCGTCGAGGCTGATTTCTTGCAAAAATTGTTCATCGATATAGGTGCGTGCCAAGCTGATGCGACGGTACAATTCTTCCCGTGTCGAAGCTTTTTCATTGGTAAGGCTACCAATGAGCTGCTGGGTTTGGTGTTGGCTCTCGACGAGGCGCTCGGCCATCGTGACAAAAAAAGAATCAAAATCGACGCGTTGCCGCAGCTGCGGGTCGCGGAGGCAAGGCGCCATTGCATTCAGGAATTGACCGAGTGGAGACTCGCCCAAGCCAAAGACTTTTTCGGTAAAGATTGCCGTCGTATGCGACGTTTCGCTGCCTTTGTCCAACATTTTGCGATGGCCCGTCGTTTGCACTTGGTAGATTTCTTCGGCAGCCGCGGGATCGATGTAAAAACACATTCCCTCCACCAGCTCAGCTGATTGCACGCGGCATTGAAAGCGCTGATGGTGGTTCACGACCAGAAATCTGCCTGCACTCACATGATGGGTGCGGTCCCCAATGCGGTATTTTTCTACACCATGTATCGCCATCTTCACTGAGAGTCCAGAATCCTCCTCGTCGCGCGCAAAGGAGTTGACAAATGAGTGAAAAATCTGATTGCGGAAATTGAGTCTGAGGTGCTGCAGCGAGCCATCTACGGTGCGAATGGGGATGGGAGTACTCAAAGTCGTTGGAATTTTGCAAGGTCATACGTAAAACGAGCCCCAAGGTTTACGATAGGGCTGTTTGCAATTTGTTGGTCTATCGCGATTTGCACCCGAGGGCGAGCAGGTCGCGAATGATGAATAGGGCCGCCGACATGCGTTTCAATGCGCCCCGATCGACGGCCAAAGACATTGCTAGTCAGAAACTTTACATCATCGCAAAACTTATCATAGGGTTTCAATGTTAGATAATTGAAGAAAAGTGGTGAATTAATCCAAGAAGACTGATCTTTGTTTGGAATTCCGACGGTGAGCAAGTAAATTAGATGATTGTAAATGGTCGAATCATGAAGTTAGAGTTGAGATTTACGCTGTTGTTGACTGTGGCCTTGGTTTTTTTGGGAAGTGGGGCGAGCTTTGGTCAGGCGCGGTTGTCATTTACGAATGCGCAGGGTTTCCCCCAGGTGGTTTCCCAAGCCAGTCATCATGACCTCGATGGATGGATTATCAATCGAGGAAATGCCTCTTTTTCGGGCCAATTGAGGATAAACCTTCATGCCGATACGAGCGCGACGATCACCCTCGACAACAATTTTCCAGTTTCCAATTTGGCCCCTGGCGATAGTATTGCCTGGTCTCGCACCAACTTCACCTTCCCTCCGGGACATTTCCGTGAGGGCAACAATGACATCATCATTTGGCCGACGGCACCTGCCGGTGGCATCGATGTCGATTCGGTCTACACCACATTTTACTTCACCGATGGAGCGGCTTTCAGAATGTTTTCAGCCGATTTCGGACAATTTTCACAAGGATTCGATTTGTTTGAGACCTATGAAATCGATGTAAGAGCGGTCAATGTAAGTGCGGTTGCAAATCGTCGCGAGGTCTGCCTTTACATGCAGATCCCCGATCATGCCCCGCAGTGCTTAGATCCTCATCAGGAGGCGATTGCCTCTAACGAAGTCGCTACATTTGAAAAGCAACACTTGATCATTTGGGATTATCTCGAGCTCACGGGCATCGACACCATGGGAGTGCCCATCGACCGCATCAAGTTTTATTGCCTAGAAGCAGGTGAGACGACCGAGCCGGTCAATACAATCACCTTGCCGCTCAGCAATCATGTGGTTTCCGCTGCTGCGCCGGTAGATGCCGGGTCTGTCAAAATATTCCCCAATCCAGTCAGCGAAACCCTGCATGTCTCGGTTCCACAAGATTGGATGGCCGATGCTGTGGTGACCATTCACGATCTTGCAGGTAGGTTGCTGCTGCAATCGCCATTGCATTCCGACCGCGTAGATGTGAGCACCTTGCCTGCAGGCAGTTATTTGTTGGAGGTGCGGTCCCGCAAAGGAACCCATCGGCAACAATTGATCTGCAGGTAGTAGTCACCAAGGCGCTACCACAATTATCAAATCAACGTCCAGAACGATTGGAAATGAATGCTAATGCGCTGCACTTTAGGGCGATTGTATTCTTGTGTGACCCATTGGACCCGGAGCGATGATTCCGTCTGCCATACAGATTGATTGATGCAGCAATGCTCAAGCACTTCCCCTGCATCCATTAACGATACTGTCTAAAAAAGGAATTTGTTTTGAAGACGGCTTATCGAATCAGTTTGCCCATCTTTTCCAAAAAGAGCGCGTAGTAGTTGCGCCCCATGATTTTGGAATCGAGGTAGGTCGGGTACACGATGATTTCGTTGGTGCCATGCTCGCCCTCGGTGTACAGCTCCTTGAGTTTCGGGAGTTGACTTTTGAGTGTCACAGACTTGCCCTTGAGCTGTGCGGTGCATAGCTTGAGCAGCAATTCTACAAAAAGACCGACCCGCTCGTGTCGTTCGAGTTTGAGCAATTTGCGGAAGGTTTTCTTGAAAGCATCATGCGTATTGATGGCAAATTCGGCATCGCCGGCCTCCAAGCGCACGACCATTTCAAAGACATCGATGAACATATGGATGTCGGCTTGCAGCAATTCATAGCCTGCCAAGCCCTTGAGAGCTACAATCGTAGCGACGGCAGTCTTGTATTCTCCATTCAAGAACTGCGAATCTGCCAAACTGATCGTGAGGAAAGCCTCTTTTTCTGGCTCGGTACGCATTTCCCGCGTGGCCAATGCCTCTTGGATCAGTACAATGGCCGCCTCATTTTTGCCCAATGACTTGAGGGTATTGATGCGGGCGTTGGTATAATGAAAGAAATAGGTCTGGAAATTTTGCTTGCGATACATCGCCATTTCCTTCTCAAAAACCTCAAGTTGCGCCTCGGCTTCTGAAAATCTCCAGGTTTTGAGCAATGCATTGATGAGCCACAAGCGCATGAGCAAGCGATCGCCGTGGTTGTCATTGTTGAATTGATCTGCGCCTTCCAGCTCCGAAATGGTCGATTGGGCGTAGCTCGCAAGTTGATCGTAAGCCTCTTTTTGCAAGAGAATCGCACTCACGATGCGAAAGATCTGAATCTTGCCCTCGGTCGAGTGAAAGATGTCTGCAGAGGCTTCGATATTTTTCTTGGCCTTTTCCAGCAACTCGAGCACCGATGATTTCTCGCGCGAGAAATTGGAGCGCTTCAGCTGTTGCGTCAACATGGCAACCGCCTCAGAATTGCGGTTGTTGATTTTGACCTTGTCCAAATTTGCCTTGCGGCGCTCGAGGATTTCTTCGATATCGATGTCGATATCCTTCATCGCGAGCTGCGTGTACTCGTGGTATATCTGCTCTAGGATGTTGAACTGATCGAGCTCTTTGGCTTTTTTCTCAGCCTTTTTGAGAAAATACTGGGCGAGGTCATAATTGCCACGCTCCCTAAACATGATCGACAGCTGGATATCGTAATAGGCGTGGATCGAATCTTTGTACTTGAAATGGTAGAATGTAAGGCTCTTCTCGATGTTTTCGAGGAGCTTGTTGCGCAGACGGTAGTAGCGGTTGCGAGTCTGGGCATTGTTGAGCGCATAGAGTTCGATCACGATCTGTTGATCGTCTTCGCTGTGTTTTTCCGAACGCACCAAATCAAACAAGATCAGAAGCTTTTTCTCGTCATCGGCTTTGAACCGATTGGAGAGAATCTTGAACCTCCTGACCTCATCGCTGGTGAGGTTGAAAATGACTTTTTCTAGAATATCCAATGCAACTATCCCGCTAAACCCAATACCATCTTGATGAAAAGAGCACAGAACCCCAAGGCAATCTAAGCGCCCATAAATTCGTAGCCTCCACAAGCAATACAGCGTATAAAGTTATCAATTCTATCGTAATGTTCCATGCATTGGCCAACAAAAGACCAGCTTTTCTTCATTTCTTTCATTTTTCTTGCATGCTGATGGGTGACTTGGAGGTCGAGGCGCAGCTGACTGCCAAGTAGTCTACGATCCTATCGTTCATTATACTTGTTCGGCGGGGCCTACTGCTCTTCTTCTGCAGTCACTGCCTTTCTACGCATTTTTTCTGCCAGTTCCTTGCCCAGATACCGCTCGATGCCCC
>JANPHP010000244.1:0-22637 GCA_031424495.1 Bacteroidota bacterium
GTTGTACAGGTGCGCCGCCTTTGCGCTGATGAAAATCATCGAAGGCCGCCTCAGATTCCAAACCCAAGCTACCGTAAAAGGCTGATTGCCGTTCGTGAATGGAGGTATGGGGCTCCTGCGCCATCAGAAATGTGCAGGCAAAAAGGCCCAACAAGGCGAAAAAATAGCGGAGACGATACTGCATAGCTGACGATGATACGATTGACCCGATCGGCCTTGACAAATGTAGCAAAAAATGGCACCCATTGTCCTTGTAAATGAGCCTGCTAAGCTGCAATGGGCTAAATCGAATTAGATTGGTTGCTTGGCAAGCGTGTAAGAATCAATCGTTCGGAAATCAACGAGAGTATCTGCACGGCGACATTTTCAAGAATGACACAACGAAATCGATTACCGCTTTGCAGCTTTTGTGCTTATCTTCGATGCTCACTTTTGAGTAACCTCGACTTTTTCCTGATGAAAACGATGAAATCAAACTCCTTTTTGCTCCTCCTCTCATTGTGCTTGCTTGGAATGGTGAGTGCCTGCACCAAAGAAGGTTTTGACGGTGGAAGCAGCATCTCGGGCAGGGTCGCCCACCATGGTGGCCGTATTTCTTATGCCACAGTCTTCGTTGCATTTGGTGCCAAAGAGCTGCCCGGCACGCTGACAACCGATTTTGATGCCAGCGTTTTGGCTGACTCGGCCGGCTTGTACAAAATCGAAAACCTCAAAAAGGGCGATTATTACCTGTATGGCTTGGGCTACGACTCGACCATCAGCCAAACCGTGCGAGGTGGCTTGCGCGTCACCATCGGCAAGGACGAAGACAAAACAGTAGAGGTCGCCGTTACCGAATAAAAGCAAAGCTCTGCCATGAGAAAGTACCTAGGGCTGTCACTATTGCTCTTGTGTGGTTGTACTTGGGACAAGGTCGCAGACCAAGCCCATGGTTATCCCGACGAGATTGCCGAGGTCACGCGGTTTACCTGCGCGACCAGCGGCTGCCATACCACTCAAAGTGCTGAGGCTGCTGCGGGATTAAACCTGGAGACTTGGGAAAACCTCTTTCAAGGCAGTCGTGGTGGATCAGCGGTCGTGCCTTATGCTCCAGACCAAAGTTATCTGCTCTATTCGGTGAATACCGACACCAATCGCGGCCCGACGCTGAGTCCATCCATGCCGCTCGGCGGGGCTAGGCTCACCGATACCCAATATGAACTGCTGCGGCAGTGGATCGCCGATGGCGCCCGCAACATTTTGGGGGAGGAGCGCTTCCCGCCTGTGAGCAGTCGCCGCAAGTGGTATGTGAGCAATCAGGGTTGCGACCTCATTGCCGTGATCGACGCCGAGTCCCGGCAGATCATGCGTTACATTCAAGTCGGCAGCATCAGCGGAGTGTCTGAGTCCCCACACAATGTCAAGGTCTCCAAGGATGGGCAATATTGGTACGTCGTCTTCTTGGCTCAAAATCCTTATCTGGAAAAATACAGTACGCTGACCGATCAAAAGGTCGGGCAGGTGCAGATTGGGGCCGGCAACTGGAATACATTTAATATCTCATCCGACGGAAAATTTGGGCTTGCTGTTTCATACATCCTTTCCGGGGTCGGGACCGTTGACGCTTCATTGGTCGATTTGGTGAATGACAGCGTCACCGAACCTATTGTGGTGGGTTCCAAGGTTCATGGCTCCACGCCACACCCGACTTTGCGCCGATTTTACCTCACCATGCAAGATGAGAGTGGCTTGATACAGGTTGATTACAATAGTCAAGGTCGTGTAACGAATACCGAGCCGATCGACTTGCTCCAAGGCACCCCCGCGCACACCGGCGATGGAATCCTGCGTCCGCATGAACTCATTTTTTCCCCCGATGGCACGAAATATTTCGTGACCTGCCAATCTGCACGCGAGGTGCGCGTTTACCTCACCGCCACCAATACTTTGCTCGGCGTGATCAATGTCGGCGACGAGCCCGTCGAATTGGCCATCGCCCCTGCGACCGGGCACCTTTTTGTGACCTGCATGGAAGACATCACGACCTTTGCTGGCGAGCCCAATAAACACGGTTCGGTGGCAATTATCGATATGACCAACAATAGCTTGGTCAAGTCCATCTACACTGGCTATCAACCCCATGGCATCGCTGTGGACGAGGCATCGGGCATGGCCATCGTCACCAATCGCAATGTGAATATCAATGGCCCCGCACCACACCACAGCAGCGACTGTGGTGGCCGCAATGGATACCTCACCGCCATCGACCTCAACACATTGCAGCTCGTGCCCGGCTTCAAGCCCGAGATGTCCAATGATCCTTATGCAATCGCTGTCAAGCATTGAGGACCAATCCAGTCCAATGAATTCCGTACACCCCTTTCGCCTTAGGAATTTCATTTGGCTTTGCATTTGTTCAGGGCTTTTTGGGGCAATGTTGGTAGCAAATTGCACCTACGCCGACATTCCCTTCATGCCATTTTCGATCAAGATCGCGCAAGCCTACCCCGTGATCGAGGAGGGCGACCCGATCATGCTCAATGTCACGCTTAAAAACAATGATCCCAAGCGCAGATTACCGGTATTGATTCCCGGTGCTCAAAATGCATTTGAGAAAATCTATTATTTCAAGATTTATGACGCGGCCGACAACTACTGGCAATTGCGCTGGGTCGAGTCACGGCAAGTCCAAATGACCCGCATGGACTCGACAAGGCCCACACTGAAATATTTGGCTCCGGGTGAGCAGGTCGTTTTTTCCGCCAATCTCAACGATTATCCGCGCTATTATCAGCAGATCGAGAGCCACCACGCTGTCGCCTCGCCCATACTCGCGGGGCAATACAAGGTGTTTTTGATCTACGATCCGACGGGAAATCCGATCGGCGACACGCTTTACAAATATTATGATCTGTTGCCTGCCGATGATTGTGACGATGCCGGCCGCAAACTCTGTTTTCCATCCTTTGGGCAGCCATCTGAGCCGTTTCAGTTGAATATCCGCAAATCTGACCGGGGCTCATTTACCTTTCAAAGCGTCGTTTATGAAACCAAACGGCGTGCAAATACAGCCTCCCTCTATGATTATTTTCGCGACGGCAGGCTCATCAGGGTGATCGATGTGCCGCTCAACAGCAGCCTCGCCCGCCAAGAAATCGAAATGGATGAGAGCGGAAAACAAGCTTCGCGCAGCTTCGTTTGGTTTGCATCCCACAACATTAAAGCTTTCACCGACCGCGGATGGGCACCTTGCAATGGCACGCGCACGATGCTCAAAATGCGCACCGAGACCGTGCCTGAATATGCCTATCGCTATGAAGACAACGCCACATTTACCTACATCAGCTACAATTCAGATGGATTGGCCGATTATTCGTTTCGTTACACAATCGGCGAAACTGCAGTAATCTGGACCGCCTACAAGGTCCAAAATGGGCTCGCCAAGCCCGGCAAGGTGCAGCAAATTAAATTGGCTTCACCATTTTTTCCATGTGGGTTCGCTCCATCGATTTGATTTGAGAGAGATCGCATGACCGCCTTTGAGTTTTACATCCGGCTGGGGTTCACGCACATACTCGACTTGCAGGGTTATGACCACATGCTCTTTTTGCTGGCCTTGGTGAGTGGCTTTGTCTGGGCGGATCGGCGCAGGATCGTGTTGTTGGTGACGGCATTCACTGTGGGGCATAGCCTCACCTTGCTGCTCACAGCCACAGACCTGCTGCACATCAACAGCGATAGCATCGAGTTTCTGATCGCATTTACGATTTTCTGCACGGCGCTGAGCAATGTTTTGCTACCGACGGATGCACAAAAAAAATCATGGTGGCTGCGCTACACCCTCGCGCTCACCTTCGGCCTGATTCATGGCATGGGCTTTAGCAACGGATTCAGGAGCCTCTTGGGTACAAGTGGCGAGGCCTTGCTCGCGCCGCTGTTGTGGTTCAACTGCGGCATCGAGCTCGGGCAATTGTTGGTGGTGGCTGCACTCATGGGCATTACATACGTGCTTGTGGACCTACTCGGACTCAGTGCAAAGTGGTGGCGGATCGGCATTTCAGTCGTTGCAGGCGGATGGGCGATCTTCCTGATGTTGCAGCGCCTACCCTGAACTGATTTGAACCCGTCCCGCCCACTAGGCGGGGCAGGGTTATCGAAGCGACGCCTCCAGCGTCGGGAGTGGAGAAAATGAAATCGGTGGGACTATCGATAATGCAAAAAATCAGCTCACCTCATTCCGGCATCCGCCGCCAGACTGCGTGCGCCAAGGCGTAGGCGGCATATCGATAACCCTATGGCCGGAGGCTATGGGTTCCCACCACGCATCCACCCACATAAACTGCCCCGCCACCCCGAGCCCTGAATCCGCAACTCCTTCCCCCCATTCCTAGCAAAAAAAACTTAGTTTTGCAGACATCTACTAAGCGTTGGAGGAATGAAAAAACTCAATTTTTTGCTGGCAGCCTGTGTGATCTTGGCGATGGGCACCATCAAGGCGCAGGTCTACAACGACATGACCAAGTTCAAGCAGCTGCAACAGGAGCTGCCGACTCCGAATGGCTACCGCACCGCTTCGGGCGCGCCAGGGCATGAGTACTATCAACAAAAGGCTGATTATGTGATCGATGTAGAGATCGACGACGAGAAGCAGCTCCTCAAGGGCTCGGAAACCATCACATACACCAATAATTCGCCCGATCCGCTCACCTACCTGTGGCTGCAGCTCGACCAGAATATCTATGCCAAGGAGAGTGAAACGAAGAAAATCGCAACGGCTACCCTGCCCAACGAGATGACTTTTGATGATCTCGCAGCCATTCACCGCGCGTACGATGGCGATTTGCGCCTCGAATACGTCAAGGACATGAAAGGACAGCCGCTGCCTTATACCATTGTACACACGATGATGCGCATCGACCTGCCGCAGCCGCTCAAGCCGCATGCATCTTATTCCTTCCAAATGAAATGGTGGCACAATATCAACGACCGCGCCAAGGTCGGCGGCCGTGGCGGCATGGAGTTTTTCCCAGCTGAAAACAACTACATCTACACCATCGCGCAGTGGTTTCCACGCATGGCCGTGTACAACGAGGTGCAGGGCTGGCAACACAAGCAATTCCTTGGTCGCGGCGAATTCACCCTGCCATTTGGAGATTACAAAGTCAAAATCACGGTGCCGGCCGACCACATCGTCGGGGCGACGGGTGAGCTGCAAAATGCCGACAAAGTGCTCACAGCCACGCAGCGCGAGCGCTTTGCCAAGGCCAAAACCTCTGAAATGCCGGTCTTGATCGTGACCGAACAAGAAGCGCGCGAGGCAGAGAAAAACAAAGCGAGCGGCAAGAAAACCTGGGAATTCAGCGCGACCAATGTGCGTGACTTTGCATTTTGCAGCTCTCGCAAATTCATGTGGGATGCCGTCGGAGTCAAGTTTGGCGCTCGCACTGTCCTCGCGATGAGCTATTATCCCAAAGAAGGCAATCCGCTATGGGAAAAGTACAGCACCAAGGTCGTCGCGCACACGATCAAAACTTATTCCAAATACACGATCGATTATCCCTATCCCGTTGCGATCTCAGTGCATACCAAGGATATCGGAATGGAATACCCGATGATCTGCTTCAACGGCGGCCGCCCCGAGGCCGACGGCACCTACAGCGACCGCACCAAGTATGGCATGATCTCGGTGATCATCCACGAGGTGGGGCACAACTTCTTTCCGATGATCATCAACAGCGACGAGCGGCAGTGGACCTGGATGGATGAGGGCTTGAATACCTTTGTACAATACCTCGCCGAGATGGAATGGGACCGCAACTACCCCTCGCGCCGTGGTCCAGCCTACAAGATCGTGGACTACATGAAGGGCGACAAGACACAGATTTCGCCGATCATGGCCAATAGCGAGAGCATCATGCAATTTGGGAACAATGCTTATGGCAAGCCCGCCACCGCGCTCAACATTTTGCGCGAGACGGTCATGGGCCGCGAGCTGTTTGACTTTGCATTCAAGGAATATTGCCGCCGCTGGGCCTTCAAGCATCCGTCTCCAGCAGATTTTTTCAGGACGATGGAGGATGCAAGCGCGATAGATTTGGATTGGTTTTGGCGAGGATGGTTTTATGGCACCGAGCATGTGGACCTCAAACTCGACAATGTCAAGTGGATGCGCATCAACACAGGCGATCTCGCTCGTGAGAATGCGATTACCAAGACTCAGCAAGAATCCGCGCCCAAGTTTATCGGCGACACCCGCAACCTGAGCGCTATTCCCAAGCCGCTGATCGACCAAGACACGAGCCTGCGCGACTTTTACAACCGCTTGGATCCAATGCAAGTGAGCGCTGGGCAGGAGGAATTCTACAAAACCTACGTGAGCAAGCTCACAGACGATGAGCGCAAAATGCTCAACAACAGCCTCAATTATTATGAAATCCAAATCTCCAACGTCGGCGGGCTGCCGATGCCTGTGATTTTGGAATTTGTCTTTGCCGACGGCAGCAAGCAAGTGGAGCGCATCCCCGCCGAGATCTGGAAAATGGATTCCAAGTCGGTGAATAAGCTCTATTTCTTTGAAAAGGAAGTCTCGGCCGTGCACCTCGACCCGTTTTTGGAAACGGCTGATGTGGACGTGAACAACAACAATTGGCCGCCGGTGATGCAGCCGACGCGCTTCCAGTTGTACAAGGCACGCGAGCAGGTCGAAACGAATCCAATGCGGCAAAGCGGTCTTGGTAAATGAGATCGCGATGCGGATAGGTCTCTTTCATAGCTTGTTGTTGATATTTGGACTGCTTGCAGGGCACGTGTGGGCGCGCCCGAGTAGCCCACCGCACGATTTTCACGTATCTGTCACGCAGATCAATTGCAATGCGCAGACGCAGTCGGTCGAGATCACGATCAAGCTCTTCACCGACGATATGGAGCAATCCATCAAGTCGCAGGGCGGCGGCGACCTGCGACTCGGCGATGCACGCGAGGCCGCCAATGCAGACCAATTGCTGTTGGAATACCTACGCAACCGATTTGCCCTGTTGCTCGACGGCAAGCCTGCCGTGATGGCTTGGGTGGGCAAAGAAGTGGAAGTCGATGCGCTTTGGTGTTATTTGGAGGTACCCAACATTGCCCACATATCAAGCATGGAAATCACAAGTCGCATTCTCACGGAGATCTTTGAAGACCAAGCCAATGTCGTCCACATCTCCTGCGGAGAACAAAACAAGAGTATGTTTTTGAGCAAAATTAGTTTGTCTGAGCGCGTTTCTTTGTAGAGATTTGTGGTCAATATATTGATTTGAAGATGAAAAAATACCTCTTTTTGCTGATTTTGCCCCTGCTCATGCTGGCGGCAGCCCCCAAAGCCCAAGCCCAATACAAAAACGGCATCGGCCTTCGCCTTTGGTATTATCCAGGCATCACCTTCAAGCACAAATTCAGCGAACAAAACGCGCTGGAATTGATCTTGGACTCCCGCTGGGGCGGATTTATTATCACTGGATTGTATGAATACCACATTCCGCTCGGTCCCGAAAACCTCAACCTCTATGTCGGCGGCGGCGCCCACCTCGGCCTCTACAACGGCAAAAATGGCAATAGCAACTGGGACGGCTACGGCGGCGGTGCCTTTATGGGACTCGACGGCATCGTCGGTCTCGAGTACACCTTTGAAGGTGCTCCCATCAACTTGAGCCTCGACTACAAGCCGAGCTTCAACTTTGTCGGCTACAGAGGCTTCTGGGGCGACGGTGGCGCACTTTCTGTGCGTTACGTTTTTTAAGGAAGTCTATTCTTTCGCCTGAATCACAAAAGGTATCTGCATGCAGGTACCTTTTGTATTTCAGGCGAATCGGTGGCCTAGAACCGGCCCCGCAAGCCTTGCGGGACGCGGTTATCGAGACGACGCCTACCCCTTGGCGCACGCAGTCCGACGCAGGAAAAAAAGGTAAGGCCTGAGCTGCACGGCAGCAACACAAATAAGATCTGCGCAACGCAGCCCGCGCGATCGACGTCTAGGCTCAATCACATCAAAACTTGAAAATCAGCCGCCACTTGCCGACCTTCGTCATGTAATCGCCGCCCATGAAACTCGACCGACGCTACGCCTACTTCCTAATCTACAAGCCCTACGGCATGTTGAGTCAGTTCACGAGCAACGAACCCGGCAAGCGCACGCTCGGCGAGCTCCACGCATTTCCCAAAGATGTCTATCCCGTAGGTCGCCTCGATGAAGACAGTGAGGGCCTGCTGCTGCTCACCAACGACCCCAAGATGAACGCGACCCTCCTCGGCGATAGCACGGAAAAGGAATACTGGGTGCAAGTCGAAGGCATCCCCACCGAAGCCGCCCTTGCACACCTGCGTAAGGGCGTAGACATCACCGCCAAAAAACAGCGTTACCACACGCAGCCCGCGCAAGTGCGGCTGCTCGAACCCGCGCCCGCATTGCCTGAGCGCGTGCCGCCCATCCGTGTGCGCCTGAGCGTGCCCGACCGCTGGCTCGCGATCACAATCCACGAAGGCAAGAACCGCCAAGTGCGCAAAATGGTCGCCGCGGTGGGTTTTCCGTGCCTGCGGCTCGTAAGATGGCGCTTTGGGGAGTGGACGCTGGATGGGCTGGGGGTGGGGGAGGTGAGGGTATTAGGCAAATAAATGTTGTGTTAATTTTGTTTTGGTTAACAAAATGACTTACATTGGTGTAGTGTTTTGTAATTGATGTTTGATAACTGAAGATTATCAACCAAAGACTTCACACCACTTGACACTAAATCCTCCCGCGTGGGTGTTGCTTCAAAAGTATCTCTTCTTGCTTCTTGCGACTAACATGGGTGTAGATTTGGGTGGTCATGATGGAGCTGTGACCGAGAAATTGCTGGATGTATTTGATGTCAACGCCTTCTTCCATCAGGAGGGTGGCGAACGTGTGACGAAAGGCGTGAGGAGTGATGTGGCGGTTGATATTGGCGTCAACGGCGATCTTTTTGATGATCGCTCGCACGGTTTGCGTCGAGAGTCGGTTGCCTTGTTGGTTCACAAAAAAATATCCTGAGGCAAGGATTGCTGGCTGGAAATGCCGAACGTATCTCGTGATCGTTTTGAGGGTAGCCTCATGCCCAAAGTGGATCATGCGCTCCTTGTCGCCTTTACCGATCACTCGAATCGTGCCCGCTTGCAGATCGACATGATCATTGCGTAGGTTACTGAGTTCGGACACGCGAATACCTGTTGCAAATAGCATTTCCAAAACGGCTAGATTGCGTAAGGCTACTAAGTATTCTTTGGAGCCGACTTGTTTGTTGGCTGTTTTGCGCTGCTCATCTGCCTTTTTGAGAATGCTGGAAATTTCCTTGAGTGTAAGGTAATTGGGTAGTACAAAGGGCTCCTTGATTTTGATACGCAGTTTGCGAAGTGGATTGACGCTGATTACATCGTCTTGCTCAAGAAAGTTGAAAAAGGCCTTGAGCGTCGCTACCTTGCGTTTGACAGATTTGGGCTTGAGGGTTTCGAACAGATTGGAGAGGTAGGAACGTAGCATTTCCTTATCTACAGACTGTACGATTGAGAGCTTGTAATGCAATTGCAAATACTCTGAAAATTGTTGTAAATCAGTGCGGTATGCGACAATTGTCTTTTCGCTCAGATTCTTTGCGATTTTGCAGTGGAGAAGAAATTCTTTCGCCTGCGACACCAATCCATCCATACACGATATTTCCTCGGAGTTTCTGATTTGGCGATGAAGCTAGTGATAAAGTACGAGATTCCATTTTGGCAAGATATAATTGCCCCTTTTCAGCTCGTAGATTCCGAGACGCATCCCCCCATCCATCCCCAAATCCACCGCAGTCCCCATCCTGCAGCCCCATCTCATCGAAAAAAAGTGCTTGATCCCCTCAGATACTTGTACATTTGCGCAGTTGTTTTAAAATGTAAGTTTTCACAAGATGAAAAAGTCAATGTTTGTGTTCATGGCGGTGGCGAGTGTCCTTTTGGGACTGAGCTGCGGGCCGTCTGCTGCTGAGCAGGAAAAAGCTAAGCAGGAGATTCTCCAAATCGAAGCGACCCACCAAGAGGTGGATTCGACCGAGAAAGAAGTCGCCAAGACTGCCCAAGAACTGGATTCCCTCCTCCAACAATTGAACGCCCAATAAGCTGCTAACAATATGAAATACGTACTGAAATCGATTCAAGGTGGCCTTTTGGCCTTGTCCATGGGCGCTATGATCTCCACGAGTGCTTTTGCGCAAGGGAATAGCCAAGGCCACGGCAAAGGCAACCAAAATACAGGCGGCAAGCCGGCTGTGATCTCGACGACCACTACCCAAGGGAAAACTGAAATCAAAGCCGGCACGACCCAAGGCAAGGCCGACATCAAAGGTGGCACGGTGCAAGTGAAGGCTGATATCAAAGGCGGCACTGTGCAAGGCAAGCCACCTGTGAGTGTGTTGAGCGGCCAAGGCAAGCCTGACAATGGCGGCAAAGGCAGTCATGGTGAAGGCAAAGGCGGCAAAGGTAGTGGCAATGGCAAACCTGAATCGCATAGCGAAGGTGCTCATGGTTCCAAAGCTGAAGGCAACAAGGGTTCCAAGTCGCACGAAGGTGCCCCGCACGGCGAAGCTAACGGCCATGACAAGGGCAAGGAAGAGCACGGTGTTGGCAATGCCGTAAAAGGCGACGCTGGCAGTGCGGACGCCGACGGCAGCCACGGCAAAGGTGCCGATGGCAGCCATGGCAACAAGGAAAACACGGCCAATGACTTCGGTCAGGCCCGCGCCGAGGCAGCCCGCGCCAAGACCAAGACGGTGGTCGCAACTGCTGAAACGCATTTCTCCACCGAGGAGCAGCACGTATTGACCGCTAAGGATCAAATCAAAGCAGCCAAGACGCAAGTCGAGGTGATGCAAAAAGATCCCAAGGCCGACAAGGCGGTGATCGCTACCAAGTTGGAGATCATTCGCCAAGCTGAACTCAAAGTGAACCAATTGGATCAGCAGATCCAAGCTGGCAAGGCGGTGGTCCAAAAGGCCAAAACCGTCATCGAGTCGGCTGCGAAGATCAATTGAGTTGAATTTCTCATTGCAATGAAAGGGATGCTGAGCCGATCAGCATCCCTTTTTGTTGGTGGATAGGCTATCCCGCCCAGGCATTTTGCAAAAATGCACAACTTGTCGGGTCACAGCTTTGGAGTTATTGCAATCATTGCCCATTATTGCCGCCTGAATGGATGCTGACTGGTGCGATCGGTCCCGTTTTGGGTATCGGCAACCTGGAAGTTGTAACCTTCGCTTGTCATTGAAAACCATGAAGATAGTCCTCATCGCAGACGACATTGTGATCGACCCAGCTGAGGTCAATCCGCTCAACAGACAGATCGATCGCATCCACCGCTACTATGTCGAGGAAATGACCGAGGGCATCAACAAGGCGGGCTATGACGTGGTGCTCTATACCTCGCCCGGCGAATTGATCAACAATGTACACAAGCACAAGGACGATTTGATTTTCCCCTACTGGCAGGGAATTCACTCCAAAAATCGGCATGCACTCGGGCCGGCGGTCTGCGAGGCTGCCGGATTGCGCTACATTGGCGGCGACGCATTTGCCAAGAGCATCTGCAACGACAAACATGTGACCAAATTGCTGTGCCGTGATTTGGGCTTGGATACGCCGCCGTCGGTCGCGATCCGCGACGCGGCCGACTTGCATCTGATCGAGACCATTGCTTTGCCGATGGTCGTGAAGCCGATGTTTGAGGGCTCCTCGCTCGGCATCACGCAGCGCAATCTCGTGCGCGATTACGCCACTGCATCCGCCCTCGCGCTGGAGCTCCTCACCGAATTTGGCGGGCCCATTATCGCAGAGGAATTTGTGAGTGGCCGCGAAGTCTCGATCTGCATGATCGGCTATGGCGATCATATTGCAGAATGGGCTGCTGGTGAGCGTTATGTCTTGAACGACGAGGCATTTTTGATGCACAATCTGTATGCATTTGACGACAAATATGTCGAGGAAAACACGCTCGGCATGCGCAATATCAAGCACGAGATTTGGGACGGATTGTACGACAATTGCAAGCGCCTTTTTCACTACCTCGACAAGGTAGAGTACATGCGCATCGATGGGAAATTGACGGCAGACCAGAAATTTCACATCATCGAGCTCACGCCCGAGTCGCACCTGGGCAAGAATGCCGAGTTTTGCAGCACCTTTCTAGCTGAGGGCAAGTTGTCCTTTGACCAAGTGGTCGGCAAACTGATCGAGAATTCGCTGGAGCGCTACAGCCTGCTCACGCCCGAGGGGCGACTGCAACGCGCTGTGCGCGTCTGAGCAGGCGCACGATCATGGCAAGCGTACGGCAGTAGATAGCGTGGCCCTTTTCAGCTGTCGATTCCAAATGCTGTAACCTGCAGCGAAGTAGATATCGCCATTGACATAATTGCCTTGGCTGTCTTCGTCCCATAAACCATAATATTTGGTCATGCCTCCAGCAGCATTCACGCTGACTTGGAAGCGTTCGCCGATTTTCGTGCCGATGCAAACCATGATTTGGTTCACACGACGCGGGTGATAGGTGGCTGGAAATGAGCGCTGCAAGGGGCGATAGTCGAAGCTACTTGAGCCAGAAGTGGCGGATAAGAAATGAAGATCATTTTCCGTGCGCAAGGCATATACCATCCTGCCTGCCCTGTAGCCGATGCCGATGTAAGGACGGAATTGCCCAACCCGGAAACGGTAATTGATCGTGAGCGGTAAGCAGACCTTGTGATAGCGGGATTTTGTTTCATCCAATGAACGGTAGGATTGACCCCAATAGTTCGTGCCACGGTATTCCTCGCGGTCGCGGGTTCCCGCCAACTGATACTGCAAGCTCGTGCCCAGCATCCAATGCTTGCCAAGCAGCAGCTCTGCCTTGAAACCAAGCATAGGATTTACAAGTGATCTGTAGTCCGAGACGTATGATCGCAAGGCGGTAGCAGCCACATAATGTGACGGGAATGTCGATAGCGCGTATCCGATCTCAGGACCAGCCTGAAATTTCAGCTGTGCATGGCCTGCGATCGCGGCACAAAGGAAAAGCGTGGCCGAGAGAATGATTGCTTTCATACGGAGTGACTCAAGTTACTGGGAATGAAGGTAAGCAATCTAGCAATGGAAGCCAAATCGCGGAAAGTGTAATGCGTGATGCATTCAACCAAATGAGAAAATCCGTGAGCCTAGCCCGCATACCACGAGGTCATAGGCGTGGCAAACGGTTTCCCAATTGTCAATTCTCAATTTTCCATTATCAATTCTCAACTACCTTTGCAGCATGATTTTGAAAAATGATCTTTTGCTGCGCGTGGCGCGTGGCGAATCTGTCGAGCGGCCTCCAGTTTGGCTGATGCGACAAGCAGGCCGGTTTCTCTCAGAGTACCGCGCCGTGCGTGAAAAAGCCGGCAGTTTCAAAGCGATGATCGCCCAGCCTGAATACGCGGCCGAAGTGAGTCTGCAACCCGTCGATCTCGTGGGCGTAGATGCGGCCATCATTTTTTCCGACATTCTCGTGATCCCAGAGGCCATCGGCCTCGATTACCAGATGGAAAAAGGGGAGGGACCGCACTTTCCAGAAACGATCCGCACGATGGAAGGGCTCAAGCGCCTACATCCCGCCGATCTCGGCGGCAATCTCAAAAATACTTTTGACGCCATCGGTCTGCTCAAACGCGAACTCGCAGGCCGTGTGCCTGTAATCGGCTTTGCAGGTGCGCCGTGGACGATTTTTTGCTACATGACACAAGGGGGAGGCTCCAAGGAGTTCTCGGTGCCGCGCTCCCTCATCTACCGCGATCCCGCTTTTGCGCACGCGCTGCTCGACCGCATCACAGAGGCGACAATCGCCTACCTGCGCGGGCAGGTCGCTGCCGGCGCCGACATCGTGCAGAATTTTGACTCGTGGGCGGGCGTGCTCGGCCGCGCTCAGTACGCGACCTTTGCGGCGCCCTACATCGACCGCATCGTGCGCGCGATCACGGAGGTGCCTGTAATCGTGTTTGCCAAAGACGCCGCTCACGCCATGGACCTTTTCGCTGCCATGCCCTGCCAAGTTGTCGGCTTGGACTGGACGACCGATCCACGGCAAGCAGCCGCCATCTTGCCCGGCAAGGCACTCCAAGGCAATCTCGATCCCGCACAACTCTATGCATCTCCCGAAGATGTGACGAAGGCCACCTTGGAAATGATCGCTGCATTTCCCCAAGGCAAGCACATCGTCAACCTCGGGCATGGCATTTATCCAGACCTGCCACGGGAGAGCGTGATCGCCATGGTCGAGGCCGTGAAGGCTTTCAGGTATTTCTGAGAATCAGTTTTTATCCATTTGCGACAACTGATTTGAACCTTGAATGGTCAGTTGTTTGCTGCGAAAGCGCCGATTGATGCGTGCTCGGGAAACTTGGCGGTTTTCAAAATAGGCCGAACGCTTTTTAGCCCGAATAGGCATTCCAAGCTTCGAAACACGTGGATTCAATCAATGCGAGGGATTTTGGCCAGCTAGAATGTAGGTGGCGAATGAAAATGGAATCCTTAAATTTGGGCATGAATTTTTTCTCGACCCGCCGCAGGCGGCTAGTACCGCTGATTTTAATCTTGATGCTGAGCCTTTTTACGGCTTGTGGAGGCGACGACGAAGAAGATGCCAGCGAGGCCTTTTTGTTCAATCCTGTGGATACGACTTTTGTCAGCCCTGAATTGAAGATTCCTGGCGGGAAATACAAAGTAGACATTTTGTACCGCGAAGGTCAGCCCGAAAAGGTCGAATGGAAAAAAATCGTCGCCCCTGCAAAGGGAATGCAAGATTTCATGGCTTTCCTACCGATCAATGGTTCGCTGACCCATGGCATCCTCTGGGTAAACCATGCCACCCAAGCGCAACACGACCAAATCGGCGATGGCGGCGGCGCCTCGGTGATGGAAGTCTACCGCGACTCCGTCGACGGCTGGATTTCGGTCGGATTTCCTTACGCGATCGATTTTGATGCGGTGGGCGGCACGCTCCACAATAGCCTCGGTACGGTCACGCCCTGGGGCACAGTATTGATTTCGGAAGAAATTGAGCCGAGCAACATGCATGACCTTGCGCGCCGCGACTCCTTGAGTCCAGCGATGATGCGTGACACGACGGACTGGAAAGGCTGGAACCGCAACTTGAATTTTGGGTGGATGGTAGAGGTCGATCCGATCAAGCGCGAAGTGCTGGGCAAGCGCCCCGCGATGGGCCGGTTTCTGCACGAGGGTACATTGGCCATGGCGGATGAGAAGACCGTCTACATGCTGGATGCAGAGGCACCCGGTGCCTTTTTCAAGTTTGTAGCTGATACAGCGCGCAATATGCGCAGCGGTCGCCTCTATGCCTACCGCCACGTGCCAGACAGCTTGGGCAGTTATTGGCTTCCATTGGCGCAAGGTAGGGACACCATGCTCCATGCACGTCGCTATGCATTTCAAGGCGGAGCGACGATCTTTTTTGGGACTGAAGACATCGCCCTGCTGCCCGACGGTACAATGATAATCTCTGAAACGGGAAAAGACACGGTGGATGCGAACCTTGCAACCGCCCAAGGCGGTATCGTCGCTGCGCATTTGGAGCGACTGCTACTCGGCAACAAGCGCTACAGTGACAAATATGGCCGACTGCTGCGCTACGATCCCAAGTCTGAGAAAATGACAGTTTTGTTGGAAGGTGGGCAAGCATTGGAAGACAAAAGCATCGTCTTGAGCAATCCCGACAACATCGCTTATGACCAGAAACGCAACCTGCTCGTGATCCAAGAAGACATCCATGGCGCGAGTGCAGGGCGCATGCCCAACGGTTCGGGCATCATGGGCACCTCCAAGGGTGGCAAGCCTGCGCAGATCAAAGTGGTGAATGAAATCTACTTTTTGGACCTGAGTAAGACCAGCCCCAAACTCGATGATTTGAGGCGATTTGCAGTGATTCCTGCAGGTTTCACCTCGACTGGAGCAATCTTCAGCCCTGATTTCAGCTCGCTTTTCGTCAATATACAGCAGGTCGATGCAGGTGGTACGCCGCCCTATGACCGATCGATGACGATCGTGATCTCGGGTTTTGATGAGTAGCGCATCTGCCTCTTCGCCGCGAATTCCAGACTTGCCGATGGCGTAGTTCACAATTTTTTTTCCTAAATTTAGTGTTGCCATTGAGGCTTGTGACGATCATTCGGAAGATACTTGAGACCCACTATCTATATTCCCTCCAATGTAAGGTACGCGATCACCGTCGTGGGACTCCTGTTGTTGCTCAATTTTGTGATGCGCACGGTCTTCCTCATCTACAATTCGGCGCAGGCTACAGCGATGAGCTGGACCGACATCCTCGTCGGCTACTCGGTAGGATTGCGTTTTGACCTAGCGACGATCCTCATATTCAACGGATTCATTTTGTTTGTGATGACACTGCCGCTGGCAGTCCACCGCACGCGGCGCATCTACCAAGTTTACAATTGGATCCTGATCGCAGCCAACATGCCGATCCTCGTGGTCAATGCCATCGATGTCGTCTATTACAGCTTCGCTGAAAAGCGCCTCACCCACGAACTCTTCACCACCGCCAATGACTTCGGCAGCTTCAAACCGAGCCTGTTGATGGAGTTTTGGTGGCTCTTTCTTTTGTTTTTTGGACTCACATTCGTGATGTACCGCGGGCTCAACTTTTTTGCTTTTCGGTTTTTGAAGAATGAGCCGGCAGGCGACCACCTGCGTGGTCGATGGCTTTGGTCGTTGTTGTTTTTGGGCATGACCTTCATGGGCATGCATGGCGGCATCCAACGCAATTCGCTCAAGATTTCCAATGCCTATGTCGGCGAAAGCTTCTTCAGTGGGAGCATGGGACTCAATTCAGCCTATACCATCCTTTCCTCTGTCGATTGGGAAAATGATCCCATCATTCAGATTCCTGAGCCAGCGGCTGTAGAGGTCACGCGCGACTTGGTGCATGCTTCGTTTGATGGACCTTACCTGCGTGACGACTATCCTTTGCTGCGGCAAGCTAGTTTCAAGGAGGGTGAGCGGCATTACAATGTAGTGTTTCTAATTATTGAGAGCCTCAACGCTGCCGATGTCGGTGTGATCACAGGAGCACATCCCGGCCAAAGCCTCACGCCCAACCTGGACACGATTGCACGCCATGCGCGGGTGTACCGCCGCTACTTTGCAAATGGCACGCGTAGCGTCGAGTCCTTGCCTGCCCTGCTCAACAGCATGCCCGAGATCTTTCATCGTCCCACCATCGGTTCACACTTCGCCCAAAACATCCACTATGGCATCCCTAAGATGTTGCAGGAACGCGGCTATGAATCTGCATTCTTCTGCGGTGCACACAATGGAACGATGGGTTTTGACAAGTATGCACGCATATCGGGCATCGATCAGTATTTTGGGATGAATGAATACCCCAACTCAGCACGAGATTTTGACGGGTATTGGGGCTGCGCAGATGGACCTTTTATGCAGTGGATGGGCGGGCGGCAAGGCCAAATGAAGGAGCCATTTTTGTCGGTTTATTTCTCCATATCCAATCACCACCCCTTCAATTTACCCAAAGACAATACCGACGACATCGCTGCATTGCCGCTCAACCGCATGTCCAAGACGGTGATGTACACCGATCGCGCCATCGGCACTTATTTCAAAAAGGTGAGCAAAGAGCCTTGGTACAAAAACACGATTTTTGTAATCACGGGCGACCATTGCTTTCACGAAGAAAGCAACCCTGATCGCACCTTTATGGAGGATTTTCATGTGCCGATGTTCCTCATTGGCCCTGAAATAACGCCTGGGTTTGATGATCGCATCGGGCAGCACGTGAGCGTGATGCCCACCCTCATTCAGCATCTGCGGCTGCACACGCTGCACAGCAGCACAGGCATTTCGCTGTTGGACAATCCTCAAAAGGCCTTTGCCATCAACAATCTCATGGATGTGGCCACGCTCGCGCGCGGCAATCTTGCCTTGAGCACCAGTTTCGAACGCATCCAGGCGATTTGCAGCTATGAAAATGGCGATTGGAAGGCCCTTGAAAATCCTTTGGCAATCACCTTGCAACAGCGCTTGGAGTTGGAATATCAATTGCGTTGCATGTTTCAGGTGATCCACAATGCGCGTGTCACCAATAAATTGCATTATTTGCCACAACCACCACTCAGTCAATCTGATTGAATAGCTTTGCGCTGGCGAGAACCGCGCAATACGTTGTAAGAAAGACAAGTGTATGAAGACAATGTTTGTGATCAATCCGATCTCTGGAAAAGGAAAACGGCGCAAGCCCGAAAAGACGATCCAGAAGATCCACGATGCCTACACCAAGGCAGGGGCCGATTTTGAGATCCGGTTGTGGGATCGTCCAGATCGCATCGACGAGATCATCGGCGATGCCGTGCGCCTCGGATTTGACGTCGTGGTTGCAGCAGGCGGCGATGGCACGATCAACGAGATCGGGCATCGCCTCGTGGGCACCAACATCGCGATGGGCGTGATCCCATTGGGCAGCGGCAACGGATTTGCACGCCATTTGGGCTACAGCCGCCGCGTGGGCAAGGCGCTTTCGCAATTGCTCACAGCTCAGGCTGTCGAGATCGACACGGGCGACTTTGGCGGTATCCCTTTTATGAACAATGCCGGTATCGGCATCGATGCCGAGGTGGCGCGGGCATTCAAAGCAACCAAAACGCGGGGACTCCACAACTACATGCGTTTGGGCGCACAGACATTTTTCACATTCAAGACCTTCGGCGTCAAACTCGTGGTGGATGACAAGCGCGAATACATCTGGGAAAACCTGATGTTTATCGACATCACCAATGGCTCTCAATGGGGCGGCGGTGCCAAGGTTGCGCCCCTTTCGACGATCTCTGACGGCTTCTTGGAGGCCGTCGTCTGGGAAAAATCGACCGTCTTCAACCTGCCGCGCCTCATCAAATTGCTCTTTCTCGGCAAGCTTTACCGCCATCCCCATATCAAAATGGTGCGTGGCAAGAAGTTTGAGATCACCCGCAGATTGGCTGGTGTGGCCCACGTCGATGGCGAGGCTGTGAGCCTCGGCAAGCGCATAGAGGCCCT
This sequence comes from Bacteroidota bacterium, assembly GCA_031424495.1. Classification (GTDB taxonomy): domain Bacteria; phylum Bacteroidota; class Bacteroidia; order J057; family JADKCL01; genus JADKCL01. The sequence goes on from JANPHP010000244.1 coordinate 19,087, forward strand.
CATTCGGGAAAAAAGCATGAAACTCTTGGTTCCTAAACGCACGGAGCTCGTTTGAAACGGCAACATCCTGCGGCGAAGCATCATGGATCGACAGTGGGCAGCGCAAGCGCTCCAAGCGAAGCCATATGTCTGCTTGGTTGCATGATCCAATCGACAGCAGCTTACAGTAAAAGTATGGATGGGGGATATGGCATCGGTTGAGCAGCAGCCCGCAAACCGCGACCGTTGGTGGGCTATCCTCAAATATTTGAGTTCGGCTATCCTCGTGTTGCTGGCGGGTGATATGTTGATGCGGTTGGTATTTTTCTCGTACAATGCTGGCGGAGGTTGGGAGTTTGATGGGGCGGATGTGCCGCTGGCAATGGTGGTGGGCTTGCGCTTTGATTTGGCCACGATTGCCGCATTCAATGGATTGATCTTGATATTGATGGCATTGCCGTTCGGAGGTCGCTCGCGTGCGATGCCGATTTGGAATGCCTTGTTGGTGCTCTTGCACTTGCCCGTGCTCTTCCTCAACGGTGTCGATGTCGTATACTATGGCTTTGCGTCAAAACGGATGAGCCATGAATTGTTTTCGGGGGGGAAGGAGGCGACCAATTTCGGGATGGCCGAAATCTTGCCTTATTGGTGGCTCATTTTGATGGTGCTGCTATTGGCGGCAGGGCAATGGTGGCTCTTGCGGCGCGCTGCGCGCTCCCTGCCGACGCCTGCGCCCACGACCCTGGGCCGCAAAGTGTTGGCTTGGGCTACGCCTGTGGTCGTCGCCGCCCTGCTCTTGCTCGCCTTCAGGGGCGGTTTTCAGAGCCGACCGCTCCGACCCGCCAATGCATTTGTCACCCCCAGCGCATTCCTCGGCAACCTCAGCCTCAACAGCGCCTATACCGTGATCCAAAGTATGGACATCGGCAACGAGGCCGCGGTCAACCTCATGCCGATGTCAGAGGCCATCGCGCTTGCGCGCACGGTCGTTCGCAACGATTTTGATGGCCCCTTTGAATCGGATGAATATCCCTTGCTGCGCAGCAGCCATTTTGAAGAGCCCGAGCGGCACTACAATGTCGTGATCCTCATCATCGAAAGCCTCAATGCCAACAAGCTCGGCTGCATCAACGGCAAGCCGCTTACGGAGAGCCTCACGCCCAATCTCGATACACTCGCCCGCCGAGGCCGGCTCTACACCAATTTTTCATCCAATGGAGCGCGCAGCGTGCAGAGTTTGCCCGCAATCCTCAATTCAACGCCCGACATCTTTGAGCGGCCGCTGATTGGATCCAGTTTTGAAACCAATCAGCAATGGGGCATAGGCAATATACTCGCGGCGCGTGGCTACGACAACAGTTTCGTCTGCGGCGGCCCGAATGGGACAATGGGATTTGACGCTTTTTCCAAGGTATCAGGATTTGCCCACTACTTTGGGCAAGGTGATTACGATGGCGCCGACAAGTCGAATGCAGGGAATTGGGGCCTCCATGACCACCCAGCATTGGAGTGGCTCACCAAGCTGCAAGCGAGCTTTCCGCAGCCATTTCTCAATGTATGGTTTTCCATTTCCAACCATTTTCCATTTGATCTACCGCTCGATTGCCCTGTAGAGATCGCCAATAGCACGCTGAGCCCGATGGACAAGACGGTGAAATACACCGACTGGGCCTTGGGGCAATATTTTGCGGAGAATCTGCGTAAGCCTTGGGCAGCAAACACGATTTTCATGATCACGGGCGATCACTGTTTTTATTACGAAGGGGATCCTGACCGTGGTGATGTACAAAATGTTGCAGTCCCTTTGCTCATTTTGGGGCCAGGGGTTGAGGCCGGCGTCGACGATAGGGTGGGGAGCCACATTTCGATGATGCCCACCTTGATCGAACTTATGCGCCTCAAAACGCGGTATGCGGGCTTGGGAGTTTCGTTGATGAGCAAACAAAATGAGTCCTATGGCATCACCGGGCTGATGGGAATCGAGAGTTTTGTGCGCAAGCATCGCTATTACAGCACTACTTTCGAGCATCCATTCAATTGCCACGCTTTCCAAGATGGCAAATGGGCGCCCGATGAACAGCTGGCAGCGAGTGCCGAGGGGCAAGAAATGGACCGTATGTTGCGTGCCATCTATCAAGTCGCCAGCTACATCCGCCGCAACGGCAAGCAAAATCTACCCAAAGGCATGGCGGATTGAGGTGATGGAAGGCGGCTGCTTGCTGGCGAATGTAGGGGGCAACGATGATCGGTTTTGATCTCGTAGGCACGCCATGCATGGCGTGCCTACGAGATCAAATACATTATTTACACAACACAACGTTGATTTTGCAACGATGGCGACACCTACCTGCGCGGGGCACTGATCCAGATCCAAAACATGCTCATCGACCTCGCGGAGGCTCTGAAAGAACCTGAAGAACATGGGTAACCAGGTTTACTCAGTCGACATAGTCTTTGTTGCGAAGCGATCGCCGCAGGCGTGCGTTCAAGGCGTCGGTGTCTTGACCGAGCGGGTACTCGCGTAGGAAGATGACCAAGAGCAAGGCGATGGCAAAGCCAATGAGGTAGTCTTTGAAGTCATTTGGGAGCATAAGATTAGGGTCACGGGCCTCGCTTTGCAGAAAGAGCGTTGCCATGCGGCCATCGAAGAAATAGCTGCGCCATACCCAAAACTCGGTGCTGAGCAGCAGCACAAATCCCAAGGCGAGCCGCACTTGGCGTGCGGCAAATTTGAAGAGGAGCAAGGTCAGGAATGCGATCACCATGAGCACTGGAAACGCAAGCTCCGCCAATAGCAAATGGCTGCGCTGGAACAGAAAGCGCACTTGGTATTGCTCTTCGAGCGCAAAAGGCGAGTTGCCGACATAGTCCTTGTAATTCAGCAGCAATTCAGAAACCCAGAAGACGAGGCCTCCTGCGATCACCATCAGGTATGTGACGAGTCTGGCCATTTATTGCTTGAGCGCAGCTTGCAGCATGAGCAGATCGTCCGTCATAATGAATTCAGGGCCTTTTTGGATAGCTTTGCGGGTGTCGCCCAGGACCTTTACACCCCAGATCCCGAGCCAAAGTCCGGCAGCGTGGGCTTGGCGTACCTGAGCGGCCGTCACCTGCCCATTGCTGATCGCGAATCCGAGGAAATGATGCGCTTGCGTGATGCTGAGTGCGCGCTCAAAGTCTTCGTCATCAAACAACAGTTTGAGATTGGGGGCGATTGCGCGCACAGCTTCCAAAAAATCAGCATTCAATGACTCCACGATCACCCGTTCCCCGACACCGTAGTATTCGATTGCAGCGACCAAGCGGGTGGCGAATGCGAGATGGGCGCCTGCAGAATCCCCCGGATCGCAGGGGCTGTCATGCTTGGTGTTGAGGAAGATCACCGCGTCACTTTTGGTGGCGACGATTGCTGCAAGCATGGAGTCGAGCAATGGCACCCGATAAATGCCGTCTAGGGTATTGTTGCGGGTCTTGTAGCGGCAATCTTGGCTTGGATTCCAATTTTGGTCATAGATGCAGCCCGTGCACGTCGTCGTTTTTTCCAATTCCCCGTCATGAAACACCACCAACTG
>JANPHP010000245.1:0-8179 GCA_031424495.1 Bacteroidota bacterium
ATCTGTGTGAGGCTTCACTGAACCTGGCTTACAGATAACCATGCCGCGCTTGATCGATTCTTTCTCGATACCGCGGAGCAACAAACCAGCGTTGTCGCCAGCTTCGCCACGCTCGAGGATCTTGCGGAACATCTCAACACCCGTGACGACAGACTCAAGACCTTCGGCGTTCAAACCGATGATGCTTACTTTGTCGCCAGTGTTGATAACACCACGCTCGATACGACCGGTTGCAACCGTGCCACGACCTGTGATCGAGAACACGTCTTCGACTGGCATGAGGAACGCTTTGTCAACGGCACGCTCAGGAAGTGGGATCCATGAATCCACAGCATCCATCAGTTCCATGATTTTATCTTCCCACTGTGGTTCGCCATTCAGGCCACCCAAGGCAGAGCCACGGATGATCGGGCTATCCTCAGAGAACTGATATGAACCCAAGAGTTCTTGGATTTCCATTTCGACGAGGTCGAGCAACTCGGCATCGTCTACGAGGTCCACTTTGTTCATGAAGATCACAAGGCGTGGAACACCAACCTGACGGGCAAGCAAGATGTGCTCGCGGGTCTGTGGCATTGGGCCGTCAGTAGCGGCGACGACCACGATAGCACCGTCCATTTGGGCAGCACCAGTAACCATGTTCTTTACATAGTCGGCGTGTCCAGGGCAGTCCACGTGTGCATAGTGACGGTTCAGCGTCTCATACTCAACGTGTGAAGTGTTGATGGTGATACCACGCTCTTTTTCCTCAGGAGCATTGTCGATGGAGGAGAAGTCGCGAACTGCAGACAGGCCTTTTTTGGCCAGAACAGACGTGATAGCCGCGGTGAGGGTGGTCTTACCGTGGTCAACGTGACCGATCGTACCGATATTCACGTGCGGCTTAGTCCGTTTAAAAGTTTCCTTAGCCATTGTTTTTCTTGATTTTCAAAAATTGCCAAATCCAAAATAAAAACCATCCCCAACGGGATTTCTTGAGCCTTTGACCGGATTCGAACCGGTGACCCCCACTCTACCAAAGTGGTGCTCTACCAACTGAGCTACAAAGGCTTATCAATGAGCGGGAGACGAGATTCGAACCCGCGACCCTCAGCTTGGAAGGCTGATGCTCTACCAGCTGAGCTACTCCCGCAATGATGAAGCCAACATGAGAGACGTACTGACCGACTGACCGCCAATATCGTTCAAAAACTCTCAAGCTGCACTTGTGGGGAAAGGAGGATTCGAACCTCCGAAGTCGTAAGACAACAGATTTACAGTCTGTCCCATTTGGCCGCTCTGGAATTTCCCCAAAGTTGTTGTTTACAAAGAACGATTACCCAACCTTTAAAACCATTGAAAAATCGACGTTTTTTCAAGGTGGGCACATTTTTCAGTCAAAGAGATGCAAAATTAAGGAATGATTCCCAATTCTCCAAAGTTATTGAATCTTTTTCTTGATTCTTTCTCCAAGGAAAACCCTTTACCCTTTTGCGGTCGGCAAAGTTAATCGGATATTATCTGGAATCAAATCTGAACTGCGCTTTTTTATATTTTTTATTTCGGGCTGCGCTTTTAGCCCTCATTCTGCCCAAACGCACGTTGCGTATACCTATATATGTGTACTCAGCGCTACCTATCCCCTATCGATGCCACGCGACCCAAAATCGGCGCTAGACGCGAGGCTTCAAAACCGAAGGATCATGACCTACGCGAAATCTAAAAAAAAATTGAATTATTTTGCTTTTGCTGTTGCAAGTCTCAAAACATCGTTATACCTTTGAATTGATCGGAATTGGCTTTTAATTCAAAGAGGCGGCTTAGCATAATTTGCGGGTCGCCTTTTTTCTTTCCCCCATTTTCATTTCTGCTGCAAATATTTCTCCAATTCGCGCACCGAGCTCTCAAAACCAAATGCTTCGTTGACTTTGTAGTAGTTGCCTTTGTCGTATGTGAAGTCATAGGCGAACTTTGCAAACTCCAACTTTTGGGATTCGAAGGAAAACAAACCCATTAGTTCCAAAATCTGGCTGGTCAGGAGGCAGTTGTTGCGCGTCACTTGCTGCGCAAGCTGCATTTTGGTGTCGGAGAAAGATTTTGAAGCGATACTTTTCTTGGCTTCATCAAATGGCGCAGGCTCCATGGGGTATGGGCATCCAGTGATGCCCGTGTATCCAGGAAGTGGATTTGGTTTCACAGGTACAATCACGATGGGCTGTATTTTGGGATCCACGGCCTGCTGTGTCTGAACGATGGTCTTGGGATCGGTCACCGAACCAGTATAAGCAACGGTGACGGTTGCTTGTGGTGCGATCGGTATATAGCCTGTTGTATATTCGCTCAGAAACTGGAAGCCAAAGGGGCCGCTGCTCGTGCGCGGATGCATGAGTGCGTAGCTGATTTCTCGCCCTGCATTGACTTGAATTCCGATCACTTGGCTGGGCAAAGCCTTGGAAACGAAAATTGCCTCAACTCTGTAATGACCTGCCTGCAGCCCCGTAACGCGGACGTGTTGCGCAGGCACAGGGTTCAGGCGCGCACCGTTGATGGCGAGCGTGAAGTCTTCTTTTGCCTCATTGAAAACGACCAAACTTGAAGTCTGCCCAAAAACCGAGGTTGCAAGCCCTCCGATCCATACCATCAGGAGCAGAAATTGCAGCTGTTTCATCTTGCTTTTCATTTCGGCAAAGATACAAAACTGTACCAAGGGAATGAAAATGGATTGACAGACTACATCATTTCAGGCAAGGAAGGACGATCAAAATGCTGCAAATGGCGAGTTAACCCGCTCATTCAACATAGGCTTCAGCCTCAATCTCTACCAAAATGGCAGGGTTGATGAGTTTATCGACTTGGACCATGGTGGTAGCCGGCCTGATGTCACCAAAAAACTCGTAGTGCGCACGGCCCACATGCTCCCAATCGCGCATTTTGGCAAGGTAAATCCTTGTTCTAACCACATCTGTGAGTTTGCCGCCAGCGGATTCGATTGCATTTTTGATGATGCGCATGCACATGACGGCTTGTCTGTAAGGATCGCCGATGCCCACGATATTGCCGTCTTTCATCGGGGCAGTGCCTGAAACCCAGATCATGTTTCCTTTACGTACAGCTCGCGAGTAGCCGACGATTTCTTCCCAAGGCGCTCCGCTTGCGATGCGGATTGTTTTTCCATCGTTCATGAGGTCCAATTTGGAGTTGAAAATTAGTTTTGAGCGTTGACGATAGCCGCCAATGCCATTAATGCAAGGTCATTGTACCGCCAAGCTACGGAAAATAGTTGCATTCGGTGGCATTAAGAACGGTCTGCGCACAGAAAAATGTTTGTGGCGCGAACTGAATGGTACCACGGCGGCAAATGCTGCACGCATGTCTCTGTTTTTCAGCTAATCAGCTTCCAACGTCCAAATCGGCCTATTTTCTGTTCCCGCACTTGGCTCCCCATGGCAGGAAAACAAATTGTCGTGCCGTGAGGAATTACGCTACACCCATTGCCATTCTTCTTCTTGCTTGCCTCCAATGACCAATTCCTTTACGGTTCCTTGAATGCAGAAATCGGCCATTTTCAGAATGTCCTTGAGTTCGTGTGGGACAATTTTGGCACGCCATACCATCGCAAGCGGGATTGGAAAAGGCGGCAACAGGCTGCCTCGGTGTAGCGACAGGTGCCCATTGTGTAGAAAGGCGGTGCCGCTCACGATGCCAGCGGTCGTATCGCCATTTTCATTGTTGTACCAAATCAGCAGGGCAAGCTTTTTTCCGAACAGGTCGGGAAATGCAATGTTCATAAGCAAATTCACGTTTCTAGCGTATGCAACTCAAGGTCGGCATTCCCCCAATGCAATTCCAATCGGGACGTTACATTTCTTACGTGTAAATCAACAATCATTCGAAGGTATTCTTGCCATTCAATCATTTTGGGGCAGTAATCACCCAATTATTCTTACTTGTAAAGTGGCACTGAGTGCACTTTTAATTGCACCTTTTCCCAGGCAAAAAAAATTGCTGCCAAGAAGCCTTTACCTGAAAGTCCTCTTGGCAGCAACCAAAATTGATCCTTAAAATATCAGAGCGCTTTGCTGGTGAATGTACCAAACACCCAGCCCGTTTGGCTCTTTGCGCTGATTTTGTACCAGTAGTCCAGTTTGCCGCTGACTTCCTCCATGTCCCCGCGCTCCAAAATGCTGCAAACGTCGCCAGATGCGAGTTGGAAGATTTTGTTGTCGGGGTTGACTTCTGGAGTTGAGCGCACATTCACGTTGTCGCCGGTGATCATCAGCTGATCTTCTGCAAGATCAGCGCTTGCCTCGGCGGCATCCAAGCCAGCTTGAGCAGTCTTGGCAAAAACGCTATTGGGGAAGTTGCTCACGACCTGCTTCAGCTTCTCCTGACGCTTTGCAGGCACTTTTTCGTTCATGGCCTTTGAATAGAGCAATGCTGCGGAGATATCCGTCTCGTCGGTCGTGAGCGATTTGTCGCCGAGCAACCATCCTTCTTTGCGCTTGTTGGCGGCATCGTTGCGGGCGATGAACTCGGAGAAATCGTCTTTGCGGCTTTTCACGACGACGACAGTGCCAGCGAGAAGCATGTCTTCCGTGATATTGCTGATCCCTGGACGCTTGTAAATCTGTGCGTCTTGGGTCACGGCGGCAAGACTTGCATTTTTGGCAATGAAATCGGCACGCACCCAACCTTCTTTGCCGTCGAGCAACTTGACTTTTTCATAGTCCTTGCTGGTTTTGGCGTCTTTTTCAGTCTCGTTGAGCAATGTGAGTTCCTCACCAAAGGCGATCGAGGCTACCCATTTGCCATCATTGCCTGGCGTGTCCTTGGCGCTGTGCCCTTCCCAGGTGCTCAGCGTCATCGTGGCACCGCCATCGCTATCGACATCGTCTACTACGTCCTCTTCCGTCTCGGTCTCTTCGGCTTCGCCGCCTTTTTTCTCACCGCCACAGGCGCTGATCGTGAAGAGCAACATGAGGGCCAGCAAAAACAAACTCAAACTTTTCATGGGTGTACATTCATTGAATTCAAAACATTGCACAAAATAAGCAAATCTGGGCCATCGAAACCGCCTGTGGAAAAAAGACGCATGCGAAATCTGTCATTCTCCATCGCAACCAAACAAAGTCTGCTTACCAACTGCTGCCACCTCCCCCACCGTAGCCTCCACCCGAGGAGCCTCCGCCACTGCTGTAGCTGCTGCCCCCACTGCTACCCGAGCTGGAATAACTGCTCGATGAGGAGGAATAGGATGATCCTGAGCTGTAAGAGCTGCTGCTCGTGGATGGCGGTGTGCTGTTGAAGTTGTGCGACATGGTATCGAGTTGCCGCCGCAAGATCAATTCAAACTGCTGCCGCTGCCAATAGTCGCTGCTCCCCGCATCGCTGCCGGGATGGTAATAGGTAGGCGGCGCCTTCAGCAGGTCGCCAAATTGGTCGACCCACTTGCTGGCAACGCCGAGTGCAATGGCATAAGGCAGCGTCAGCCCGAAATATTCAGGATTGGTGTCGACCAATTTTTCCAATTTATCCTTTTCAGCACGCAGCACAAATTCTTGAAATCCTACAAGCTTCTGGTACTGAGAGTGCCCAAAACCTGCTTTTTTGGGCATAATTTTCCCAAATCCAAATAGCAATGCTGAGCAGCCTGCCCAACCAAGGAAGATATCCCAACGTCCTTCAAATGAAGTGGAGAATCTCAAAATGACCATGCCTGCACTCACGAGGGCGATCAAAGCAAAAAGCAATCCGATGACGCGCATCGCCGTAGCCCAACCTTGCGTACCTGGTACATAAAAATTCTTGGCCTTTACATAGGTATTCAATTCCTCCCGAGCCTTGGCCATCGTGCCTGCAAATGTCTGGTTGTGGGATGAAACTTTGGTCGTATTGCCGCTCTTGAACAAGGCAGTAAAGATCGTCTTTTCATACTTGCGGGCTGATGCAGGCAGACTCTTGAGCTTCACAAACTGATAATCAATAGCTTGACCATCTTTGTCATAGATTTCTGTGATGGACATGCAGCCCTGTGCTCCCCAATAATAGATGAGCGCCAGCAGATCGCGGTTGTGCAGCTTGTCGTCGATGAGCATGCCAGCCTCGGCTGGGGTGAGCTCCTCTGGCGGATAAAACTCCACCACGGTCGTGAAGCGCGCATCACGCCCCTTGAAAAACCAAAGTAGAAAAAGGGGCAAAGCCAGAAAGAGGGGAAAAAATATGATTTTATGGTTGTGCCAGGTGAGCCGCAGCGACATCCAAAAGCTGGTAGAAACCGCGCCATCGGGCATACGCATTTTCACCAGCATGATTTGCCCATTCTCCATGCCCCGATCAACCACGCCGTCGATCAGACCGGGTTGAAAACTGTACTTCACCTTCGGATTGTTCACCAGGTTGCCGCTGGGCGATATGGAAACCATGATGTCCTTTTCTGAAAGCGTCTTGCCGCCGGCAAAATGGATCGTGAAACTGGCGAGGTCACAGGGATCCTCCAAGGTTTCGATCAAGGGAAAGTCAAGCCATTTGGTTCCCGCCGAGTCCCGCAAAATTCCAAAGATATCATAGCTGTAGCTCAGGGTATCGGTGCCTTGGTCGCCGATTTTTTTGTGCGTCGAGATGCTCAATGCATGGTCGCGGTGCTGGGCATAATTCTGCAATTCGCCGTCCATTTCTAGATTTTGGATGAGGTATTCTCCTTGCCTTCCCCAAATCTGAGGCTTGCCCGCTTGAAATTCGTAGGCAGTGTATGGCGCATACTCCAGCATGATGGGGCGCACGGGATTGCTGTACCAGTTGCTTTCATAGTAGCCAAACCGATTGGTGACGTGTACCCAGCCGTTCGCTTGGATCTCGTAGTCGACGTGGTAATTGGTAAAATACCGCTCAGCAGACAAGACTCGCGGCGGTATCGGCGCAATCGTCAGCTTCTTATTGGGGAATTGCATCCTGAAATAGATGCCTTCACCATCTGCAAGCGGTTTTTTGAACTCCATGTGCAGGTGCTCAGGATAGAGATTGAGCTGATTGTCGGCAGGAATGTGCAGACCGCCAGCGACATTGCCTAGGTTCACCGGCATGGCACCCTTCCATTTGAAGTCCACGACTGCAAAGGCTAATGGCGCATCTGGCAATGCTTCAAACAAAGGAATATAACTCACGATGTTACTCTTGCCTTGCGCTGTCGCACCCCACAAGCGGTATTTAAGTACGATTTTGTACAGGCCAACGTCAGGGAAAATGTAGGAAGGAATCGTGATCGCGCTTGGGCTATTGGTATATTCTGGCGGCTTGGAATTTGCAAATTCCTGTAAACTCACCTTTTGCTCTAGCTTGTAGCATTCGAGGTATTCGACCATGATCGTCGGCTCGGCGGTCCCATCGACCATCGTGCCGGGATAGCGGCTGGGAAAATAGCGCACCACGTCGAGCTGCGGGCGTAAAATATTGAGGGACAGCGTTTCCTGCACCATGATCGAGCCATTGTCTTGCAACTGCAGCTGCGCTTTTAAGGTGTCGATCACAAAAATATCGGCCCGCAACATCAGCGGCACGGGATCGTGCCTGAGGTAGCCTTTGGGTGACCGCACCACGATACTCATGCCTTCATTTGCCCGAAAAACCGTAGACCCCATGAACCGCACCCGACCTGGATCAGACAACTTTATCGCAGCGCTGCCCTTTTGCCCGGCCAGACCTGTAAACACCTGCAAGTCTGCATCTGCGACCTTGCGGTTGTCGGGAAGATAAACGGTGGCATCGAGTGTATCAAAAGGAACTTCCCAGTCATTGCCGTTCACATTCCAATAAAACTCAGAGTTTTTGGAGAAAAAGTTGATCGCGCCATAGACTTTGTACCGTATGCGGTAGCGCTGCCGACCAGTGACATATTCATCAGCAGAGCCGATTTTGATTTCGTAATTGCTGTAATCTTTGGCGATGGTGTAGTCGCGGCCCTCCACGGCGATGCCAGTGATCGGAGTGAAATAGTCAAATCCCTCGATATGTCCTTCGGCGATTTCCCCTTGGACATTGGCTTTGGGGGAATACCGATAGGGCAACTTGCGGATGAAACCATGCTTGGATTCACTGAATTCCAGCAAGATATCCTCCACGACATCAAAGGAGCCATCGACATTCAAGGTGATGTCGGAGTGGAAATGCAGGACCTTGAAGGCCTCAGCCTTGAGCTGCAGTGTGA
>JANPHP010000246.1:0-13449 GCA_031424495.1 Bacteroidota bacterium
ATGAACACCTACCTGCAAGAGCATATCACGGGCATGTTGGTAATCCAAATCTTCAACCGCGAAAAGGTGGAATATGAGCGCTTTGAGAAGCTCAATCGCGAGCACGAGGAGGCCAACCTGCGTTCGGTGACGGCCTACAGCCTCTTTTTCCCAGCGGTGGAGATCGTGACGGCGATCGCGACGGCGCTGCTCGTTTGGTATGGTGTGGGCAATGTGCTCAACCATGCAATCACATTCGGCACGCTCGTCGCCTTTCTCATGTATATCAACATGTTTTTCAGGCCGATTCGTATGCTCGCTGACCAGTTCAATACATTGCAGCTTGGCATGGTGAGCGCGGAGCGTATCTTCAAGATCCTTGACATCCAAGAAAAAACGCCCAATGAGGGTACGCTAGACACCCCCGCCAAGGGCAGCGAACTCAAGATCGATTTTGACAAGGTTTCCTTTGCTTATGTGGACCAAGATTATGTGCTACGGGATGTGAGTTTTTCAGTGGCATCGGGCGAGAAAGTCGCGCTCGTGGGCGCTACGGGCGCGGGCAAGTCCACCATTATCAACCTGCTCACGCGATTCTATGAAATCAATCGCGGCACAATTTCGATCAACGGCCACAACATCGAGGAGTATGAGCTGAGCCAATTGCGGCAGCTTGTCGGCTTGGTTTTGCAGGATGTGTTTTTGTTTTCCGGATCGGTATATGAAAATATCACGCTCAACCATCCCGGCATCAGCTTGGAGCAAGCCAAGCGCGCGGCAGAGGTCGTGGGCGCCGACAAATTCATCGAGCGCCTACCGGGCGGCTACATGTACAATGTGCAGGAGCGCGGCGCCACGCTGAGCTCAGGTCAGCGTCAGCTGATCGCATTTGCGAGGGTGATTGCCTTTGATCCCAGCATCTTGATCCTCGATGAGGCCACCTCCAACATCGATACGGAGTCTGAGGAAGTCATCCAAGCGGCGATCGACAAGGTATTGCAGGGGCGCACCTCCATCATCATCGCGCACCGCCTGAGCACGATCCAAAAAGCCGACCAAATCCTGGTAATGGAAAAAGGCCAAATCATCGAGCGCGGCAACCACCAAAGCCTGCTCGACCAGAAAGGAACTTACAGCAAGCTCTACACACTGCAATTTGCGGAGCCAGCAAAGGTGTGAGTAGCTCGATTCTAGATGAAAATGGTGGCCATCCTAGCAAGAATCAGCAGAATAATCCCGAATCCAGCAATCAGAAGCGCATCTATAAAAAACCATTCGACAAGCAGAAAAAGTTGATCGCAACAACAATCCATCCCCCAAAACCAACCGAACAAAGGTCACACAATAACGTCCCGCCCATCCCTAATCTTTAATCCTCCATTGCCAATTGTCCATTGCCAATTGTCAATTGTCAATTACCCCAAACGACCGACTCCGAGAAACCTTGCCATCGACCTTGACACTGCGCACAGTGGTTTTCGCGAGAAATGGCTTGCCGCCTTGCAATGTGGCCATTTGCAGGCCTGCATCCTCACTCACAAAATAAAGCATCTTGCCTGAAGGCACACGCTTGGGTACAAATCGGTAAAGTACCCAGAGGTCGGCTGGCTTCACGTCGAGGGGCAAAATTTTGTCTTCGGTAGTGAGGTAATCCTCAGGGATTTGCCCGACGCCAAAGTTGCGCGCAGTGGTCTCGACGTAGTAGTATCGGCGACCATTATAGCGGTAGGCGACGCCTTCGCAATCGTCGCAAGCCACAGCCATCGCCATGTGGCCTGGAGGATTGATGAGGACGGTCGGGTAGCCCAAGGTCTTGAGCATGGCAGCCAGCAAAATGGAGGTGTCTTCGCAGTCCCCGCCAAATTCAGCCAGCGTTTCGATCGGAAATTTGGGATAGTCGCCCCAGTCGTTGCGGTACTCCAACTGCTGCACAAACGCAATCACGAAACGCAAGGTCGTGGACCTGTCCATCCCCGAGTTCTCTGCAAGGCAAGCCAATTGCTGCACAAAATCATCCAAAAAGCGATGGTCGCGGTTTTCATAGGTATAGACTGCAAACTGCGGATAGACCCTTACTTTTTCTTGGTAGAAATGATAGGTTTCCCAAGGAATAGCGTAGGCAAGGGAATACTGACAATCCTCAAATTCCCAGTGGTAAGTGCGGGTAAATGAGCCTTCTCCAGTCGATCGGGCCGCATTCATGCTCCCAAAACTACCGCTCCAGATCACCGAAGTGAGCATGAGCACAACGCAGAAGTATTTTAGCAATCGATAATTCGTGTCCATTTTAGCCTCCATCAATCATTTCAACCATTCAATGACTCATTTAATTAGAATCACTGAAAACCAAGCCTTAGCAGGAGGTGTGGCGTTTGCTAGTCTATACGGAGGATGTTGCAGGAAAATTGTTCCAAATGCAGAAATAAGTCAAATGTGTAAGAAAAATACACAATAGGTCGCCGACATACGAGCGGCTTCGATTCTGAAAGGGACCACAAGTACACGACTCCGAATTTGCCGAGTCGACCATTCGATCGGAATCGGCTGGAACGTATTTGGAGTGCCGGCAAGGGCAAATGAAAAATTTGGCAAACGACTCCAAACCATTGCTGATCAATTATCTACAAATGGAACAGTCCTTAGCGTTTTGTGACAAGGTTTTTTGCCCTATATTTGGCGCATGTCCCAATACCTGGTCATTATCCCGACCTACAATGAGAAGGACAATGTGGAGCTGATGGTGCGCAAGGTCTTTGACCTCGCAAAACCTTTTGACCTCCTGATTGTCGACGACGGATCGCCTGACGGTACAGGAGCGATCGTGAAGGGGCTGCAAAAAGAATTTCCAGGCCGACTGCACATCGAGGAGCGCGCAGGCAAGCAAGGGCTAGGTACGGCTTATGTGCATGGCTTCAAGTGGGGCATAGCCAGGGGATATGAATATCTGTTTGAGATGGATTGTGACTTCAGTCACAATCCCGATGATCTACCTCGGCTGCTCGAAGCCTGTGAAGATCAAGGCTTTGACATGGCTGTCGGTTCCCGCTATGTGCGTGGAGGCGGCGTCGTGAATTGGCCGCGCGGGCGCGTGCTCATGAGCAAGTATGCGAGCAAATATGTGCGCATCGTCACTTGGATGCCCGTAAAGGACACCACGGCAGGATTCAAATGTTTCCGCAAACGGGTATTGGAGAAGATCTTGCAGGAGCCGCCACGCTTTGTTGGCTACGCCTTCCAGATTGAAATGAAGTTCCGCACGTGGAAATATGGCTTCAAAATCAAGGAAGTACCGATCATTTTCACCGACCGCAAGCGCGGCGAGAGCAAAATGAGCGGCTCCATTTTCAATGAAGCCTTCTTTGGTGTGCTCAAGATCAAGTGGAGCTCACTATTCAAGAAGGGGAAGTGAGCGCGCAACCCATCTGAATTTCAGCCTTTCAGCTACAACATTTTCTTCTGAGTTGACGATTTGAGCCAGCCTCGCAGGGATGCCTGTGTGGACCCGAATTGCCTTGACGCACTTGGCCGACAGGTGCGCATGACCATTCGCCTACCGGCTGCCAACCCCGCATTCCCCTCAGCCAACTGCGTAGAATGGTGAGCGCTAAACTTCTGGGTGAAACAGCAGCTCGCGGTCGTAGTGCCGCTTGAGCGCGGGCGCGATCTTGTATTTGCCGTCGCCGGTGCGGTCTTGCAGGGCTTGCAAGACCTCCACCACGTTGGCGATGCCGATTTGGTCGCACCACTCGAAGGGGCCTTTGGGATAATTGGTTCCCAATTTCATTGCTTGGTCCACAGCTACTGCATCGGCGGTGCCTTCGCCGAGCACAAAGGCAGCCTCATTGATGATCATGCACACCACACGTGGTGTGACCATGCCGATTTGATCCTCGATGAGTTCATATTCGAGGCCAAGCGTCTTCATCGTGGCCTCCAAAACCATATGGTCGGCCTTGTCGAGCATGCTGATTTCCAGCTTGGGCCGATTCAGAAAAGTAGGCAATGCGTTGATGCCAAACACCTTGCATTCCATCTCGAGTTCCCAAGGGCCCACGAGTTCAGAAAGCGTGCGCTTCACAGCACAGCCAATCACGACCTGACCTTCGTTGAAAACATAGGCCATCGCGGCATTTGCATCCTCATCGAAATTCAAGTCAAAAATGATGTCGTATTCATCTGTTGGGAACTCATCGAGTTCATCTCCTGGCTCGAGCACGATGGTTTCGCCATCTTCGTCCTCGTCGCCATCATCCTCCCAAACGAGATCGTCGTCGTCTTCTTCGTCCTCATCGTCGTCAAACGCGTCGCCCAAGCCGTCGAGTGCCACATATTCCCTAAATGTGACCTCTGCATGCTGCAATTTGAGCTTTTTGAATTCCTCCAAACGCTCCGTTTCACCCAGGACTAGCACCTTTTTCATAGACTTCGATTTGGCTGCAAAACTAAGCAAAGTGGTCGATGAATGCGAGTGCCGACCTGTCTTCAGGCGAAACAATTCTCAAGGATGGATTTGCACTTTTTGCAATTTGGAGCTATTTTGGGTTCCTATGGGCTTGGCAATGATGGGTTATAAATAGGTAAAACGATGAGATTGGTATTGGAAGTGGAGGATGAAAAAGCGGCATTTCTCATTGAAATCCTGAGTCATTTTGATTTTGTGAAGCTGGATGATGCGACCGTGGAAAAGGCGAGAATTATCGACGACTTACGAGAATCGGTGATCGAAGTTAACCGCGCCAAACATGGAGAAATTGAACTTAGGAATGCTCAAGAGCTGCTCGATGAGCTATGACTTGTCCATTCTCCTTCACGAAAAGCACGATGAACTTTGAAAGTCGCGTGGCATGATTTACATCTTCCCTCCTCAATAATCCTTAACCTTTCATAACTTCGAATCTCAATTTGAAGACGATGAAAAAGAAGATCATTTATACCGACCAAGCCCCTGCCCCTATCGGCCCTTACAGCCAAGCGGTCGCCGTCGATCACCTCCTGTACATCTCTGGGCAGATCGCCATCGATCCAGCCACCAATGAGGTGAACCACGGCCCGCTCGACGAGCAGACCAAGCTGGTGATGAAAAACCTGGAGGCGATTTTGTCGGCCGCCGGCACTTCATTTGCTCAAGTCATCAAAACGACCATCTTCCTTGCGCCTGGCGAGGATTTTGGCACGGTGAACGCCATCTATGGCAGCCATTTCGACATGGATTTTCCTGCGCGTGAGACGGTCTGGGTGCATAGCCTGCCCAAGAATGTGAAGGTGGAAATCGCGATGATAGCCCTCATTCCAACATTGTACTGAGCAGCATGGACATCAGCTATATCCTGAACGAGCTCGGCGAGGATCGTGAACTGCACTACGGTTCGGTCTCAACGCCCATCTACCAAAGCAGCAATTTCTGCTTCCCAAACGTTGCTGCGATGCGTGCCTCGCTCGCCGATGAGATGGACGTGCCTTTTTACACCCGTGGCCACAACCCGACGGTTGCGGTCCTGCGCAAGAAATTGGCAGCCCTCGAAGGCGCCGAGGAAGCCCTCGTCTTTGCAAGTGGCAGCGCCGCCGTCGCCGCCGCTGTAATGCCTTGGCTCAAAGCAGGCGACCACGTCGTCTGCGTCCAAAAGCCCTATTCATGGACCGCGAAGCTGCTCAGCAAGATCTTGAAACGTTTCGGGGTCGAGACGACCTACATCGACGGCACCCATATCGCGCATTGGGAGGCGGCCTGCAAAGACAATACGCGGCTCTTCATGCTGGAGAGCCCCAACTCCATGACCTTTGAGCTGCAAGATGTTGCGGCGGTCGCCGCCCTCGCCAAGGCACGCGGCATCGTCACGGTGATCGACAACAGCTATGCCACCCCGCTCAACATGCGCCCCATCGAAATGGGCATCGACATCGTCATACACAGCGCGAGCAAATACCTGAGCGGGCACAGCGACATGGTCGCGGGCGTGCTCTGCACGAGCCGTGCCCGCGCCGAGCAGATCTTTGCAGGCGAGTACATGACGCTGGGCGGCATCATTTCTCCCCACGAGGCCTGGCTGATGATCAGGGGATTGCGCACGCTCGCGATCCGCATGGACCGTGTCGCGGAGACGGGTGCCAAGGTTGTGGCTTTTCTGGAGCAACATCCCAAAATCGCCAAGGTCTATTATCCATTTTCGCCCAGCCACCCACAGCATGACCTCGCCAAGCAGCAGATGCGCAAAGGCACTGGTCAGTTTTCCATCGAGCTCAACGCGCCCGATATCGCAGCCTGCGAACGCTTCAGCGATGCGCTCAAGCGTTTCCTGCTCGCCTGCAGTTGGGGCGGCCACGAGAGCCTGCAGTTTCCAATCTGCACGCTCTATTCATCCCAAAACTACAGCGAGTCGCCTTTGCCATTCAACTTTGTGCGGCTATATGTAGGATTGGAGGATGCCGATGCGCTCATAGCGGATTTGGAACAAGCGCTGGCGCTGATTTGATGCTGGTTTTAGGTGAGGAATGAGAAATTAGGAATTAGGAATTGCAAAGCAAGCAGATAGCAACGAAACTGCTAACTGCTAACTGCTAACTGCTAACTGCTAATTTCTAATTCCTAATTCCTAATCACCAAAGAATCAAGCCCCATGGCATTTCTTGAACTTCTTGCCGCTACCGCAAGGGCAGAGTTCATTGCGATCGGTTTTTTCAGCTTTTTTGGCGGGCTGGGCGTTGGGATTGATCGTGGCCAATCCCTTTTTCTTGTTTTGGCCCGCGAGGTAGGCGCCGCCGGGAAGTAACTGCTCCTCGTCGTCGTCGCCCGCATCAGCATAAACATCCCAGGTATCTGTGAAGTGCTGATAACTATCGTAAATGCTCTTGATGGGCATTTTTGCCCAATTGTTTACGGGCTCATACATGTCGCCCTTGACCTCAAGCAGGCTGCCACAGACTGAGGCATCGACCAAGTCTTCCTGAAACAATTCGTCGATCACTTCCAATAAATCCTTGGCGCGCAGGTTGGCGACCTCCGAAATCGCATTTCCGAGCAGGGAAGCCTCGTCGTCATGCTGGAAATTGTTGAGGAAATATTGGAAAAATGATTCAAACCAAGTGAACACCTCTTTGCGGCGCGCGGAATAATGCCAAGCGATTTGTGCGACGGCATAAGTGGCTGCCGACCTTGCCAATGAATCGGCATCGTGGTTGCGCACGAACTTTTGGACGCGTTCCAGATTGTCCTTGCCGAGCTTGAAAATTGGCAACCAAAGGTCTTCGCTCAAATGCTCGCCCATCCAAAACGCCACCTTTTCAGGTTCCTTGCCGAGAAAGCGCAGCAATTTCCCCAAACTGCCCGTTGCGCCCAGCTCTGCCAACAAAAAGGCCGCATGCACCGGAAACGACAATAGGCTCAATGGAAGCGGTTTTTCTTCAGTATCCAGGGCCACGTAAGCCTCGTAGCGCTGATCGGCATCTTGCAACACGAGTTCCAAGTCGGCGATGAGCGACTCGCGCGGGAGTGCAAGCAGGCGCTTCACGGCCTCAACCGGGATGTCGAAGCCCCAACCATACAAAATACTGATTTCAGGATGCTGAAAGGCAGGGAAACCGGGGATGTCTTTCCATCCTTCATTCCCTAGCGAATTTTGCTGCTGCTCATTCCAATCTTTGAGCAAATCGTCCATGGACATGCGTCGAAGCTTATGCGGAAAATGAATCGTTACTAATAGACTTTTTTAAACCTTAAAGCTAATTAGAGAAGAATATTTGGGAATTCAAACCACAATTTTGGTTGAATCAAGCAAACAGGCCCTAGATGCAAGCCAAATGCCCTAGTTTTGCATGTGATTGCAAAGAAGGTCATGGACAAAAACGCCAGCAAAATCTCTCGACAATTGCCGATAGCGGCTCGTTTAGCGTTTTCAAATGGGTAGCTTGCCATTCATCCTGCAATCGTGTTGGCTTATAGGACAAATGTGGAGGTTAAAACACCAAAAGCCTCTGGCGCATACCAGAGGCTTTCAGCATATTTCAAATCAGATAACCTGAGCCTTAGCGCAACGCCTCTGCTTTTTCTTTGAGTTTGGCTTTGGTAGGCACGCCCACGATGGACTCCACCTTGGCGCCGCCTTTGAAAAACATCAGGGTAGGCAGGGCCGAAACACCGTATTTGGTGCCGGTCATGTTTTTCTCGACGTTCATTTTGCCGAATACGACCTGACCATCCATTTCCTTGGCCAATTCATCCACAATCGGGCTCAGCATTTTGCAAGGACCGCACCAAGTCGCCCAGTAGTCGATGATGACGGTCTTATCTGACTTCAACACCAGTTCTTCAAAGTTGGCGTCGGTAATTTCAATAACCTTACTATCTGTACTCATATTCAAAGTGGTAAATGGGATCACAAATTAGCTTAACCGAATCTCGATGTCAAATGTTTCCAAGGCGCGTATCATCACAGGGTCGGGCTGCACCAGCATCGTGCGGCTGCTCAGCGGCACTTTGAGGGCGTTTTCCTTGTCCACGATGTTGAATTCCAATGCGCACTTGCCTCTATTTTGGGAAAACAACGTTTCCAACTCCTCGATAAAGTTATCATTGATTACCTCCAAGGGGATGTCAAGCGTGAGACGTTTGGACAGTTTCTCCACCGAGTCGGCCAAAAATTTAATGTCGACGACCTTGAGCTCAAACACATTCGCGTCGCGAAACCCTGGGACATAGCGCGCCGAGATGAACAGCATGTTGTTGATCTCGATGTAGTTCTTGAACTTGGCATAGTCCTCCCCAAACAGCGCCAACTCGACGGTATCGCTGAAATCTTCCAGCCCGAAGGTGGCAAATTTGTTGCCGGTGCGGGTCATGCCTTCCCGCTTTTTGGTGACGATGCCCGCGATCTTAAGGTCGCGGTTTTTGAAGCGCTCCAAGTCGTTGAGTCCGCAGCTCGTGAAGCTCTTGATTTCCAGCTTGTAGGTGTCGAGCGGATGGCCAGACATGTAAAAGCCGATCACTTCTTTTTCAAAGTTCAGCTTCTCCATGAGGGTCCAGTCCTCGGCGATGGGCATTTTGGGTTCCTGTATTCCCCCTACCCCACCATTCAAGGCGCCAAACAAGCTCGCTTGATTGCTGTTTTTCTCCAGCTGCACCTTGTTGCCATACTGAACGGCCTTTTCCAGGATGTTGGATGTGCTGTCGATCGGCTCGAAATACTGCGGCCGCTTGGCTCCCAAGTCGTCGAGCGCACCTGAGTAGGCGAGTTGCTCCAAGGTCTTGCGGCTCAGGCCGCCGGTGGGCACGCGCTTGCACAAGTCGAAGACGCTGCTGTAAGGCCCATTTTTCTTGCGCTCGGCGATGATGGCATCGACGGCATTGCCCCCCACCCCCTTGATCGCCTCCATACCAAAGCGAATATCACCATTGGCAGTCACCGCAAAAAGACGCATCGACTCGTTCACGCAAGGCGACAGCACCTTGATGCCCATCCGCCGACACTCCTCGATGAAAAATGTGATCTTGGTGATGTCACTCACGTTGTGCGTGAGCACCGCCGCCATGAATTCTGCAGGATAGTGCGCTTTCAGGTAGGCCGTGCGGAATGCCAAGACCGAATAGGCCGCCGCGTGGGACTTGTTGAAACCGTAGGAGGCAAATTTCTCCATGGTGTCAAACACCTCACCGGCATTTTTGGCCTCCACGCCATTGTCGACGGCACCTTTCACAAAGCCTTCGCGCTCTTGGGCCATGACGTCGGCCTTTTTCTTGCCCATGGCGCGCCTGAGCAAGTCGGCTTGTCCCAGGGTGTATTTGGCCATCTTCTGGGCGACCTGCATGATCTGCTCCTGGTACACCATGATGCCATAGGTGTTTTTCAGGATGCCCTCCAGCATCGGGTGCGGGTAGATGATCGGTTCGCGGCCATGCTTGCGACTCACAAAGGTCGGGATGTTGTCCATCGGACCCGGGCGATAAAGCGCGTTCATGGCGATCAAGTCTTCAATGTCCGTCGGCAAGAGTTGCTTCAGGTACTTGCGCATCCCGTCTGACTCAAACTGGAACGTCGCGACCGTCTCCCCGCGTTGGTAGAGCTCAAATGTCTTGAGGTCCTCGATGTCGATCTCCTCGGGATCGATGATCACACCGTAACGGTCGCGCACCATGTGGATGCAGCTCTTGATGATGGACAGGGTCTTGAGACCGAGGAAGTCCATTTTCAAGAGGCCAGCCTTCTCGGCCATGGGGCCGTCGTACTGGGTGATGAAGCTTTTGTCTTTGGCGACGGCGATCGGCACAAAGTTGGTGATTTCGCCCGGGGCAATGATCACAGCGCAGGCGTGCACGCCCGTGTGGCGTGCCGTGCCCTCCAACGTGCGCGCAAACTTCATCATTTTGCGCACCTCGGGGTCCGGGCTCTCAAAAGCCTTGGCGAGTTCCTGCGCAAAATCTGGATTTTCATCCATCGTAAGCGCCTTTTTGAAGGTCATGCCCGGCTTTTCAGGCACAAACTTGGCGATGCGGTTCACCTCTGCGAGCGGGATGCCCAAGGTGCGCCCCACGTCGCGCAAAGCGGTCTTGGCGCCCATCGTACCATAAGTAATCACCTGACTCACAGACCGGCGACCATATTCGGCGATCACAAAGTCGATGACCTCTTGACGACCCTCGTCGTCAAAGTCGATGTCAATATCGGGAGGAGATACGCGGTCTGGGTTGAGGAAACGTTCGAAGAGCAATTGGTAGCGCAGCGGATCCACGTTGATGATGCCCAAAGCATAGGCAACGACGGAGCCCGCAGCCGAGCCCCTGCCCGGCCCCACGTACACGCCGCGGCGCCGCGCCTCGGTGGTAAATGATTGCACGATGAGGAAGTAGCCCGCATACTTCATCTTGGCCATGACCCTGAGCTCCAACTCGATGCGCTCCTCCAATTCGAGGCTGATTTCGCCGTAACGCTTGCGCGCGCCTTCATAAGTGAGGAAGCGCAAGTAGTCGTCCATGTCCCCAAAGCCCTCGGGCACCTTGAACTGCGGCAACAACATGTCGCCCGACAGGTTCATCTTGAAGTCGCACTTGTCGGCGAGCTCCATCGTGTTGTCGAGCGCAAATGGCACGTCGGCAAAGAGCTTTCCCATTTCCTGAGAGCTCTTGAAGTAGAAATTGCGGTTGAGGTTGCCGCGATCGTCGGTGAAGCGGAAACGCTTGGGGTCGGCATAGTCGCTCGCCGTCTGCAAGGCGAGCAGCAAGTCGTGGGCATCGCTATCCTCTTCGTTCACATAGTGTACGTCGTTGGTGGCGATGACCTTGAGGTCATATTTTTTGGCCCAGCGCAACAAAACTTCGTTGCATTTCTCCATGTCTGAGAGGCCATGGCGCTGGATCTCAATGTAATAATCTTCTTTCCCAAAGACATCGAGGTACCATTGCAGCACCTTCTCCCCTTCTTCTTCGCCGTGGTTGATGATCGCGCGATTCACCTCGCTCGCGAGGCAACAGGTCGAGGCGATGAGGCCCTCGCTGTGCTTCTTGAGCATTTCTTTGTCCACGCGGGGCTTGTAATAAAAGCCGTCGGTGTAGCCATAAGAGCAGAGAATACAGAGGTTTTCGTAGCCCTTTTTGTTTTTGGCCCAGAGAATCTGATGGTAACGGGGATTGGCCTTGTTGTCCTTTTCGTCGACAGAGTGGGCCGTGATGTAAAATTCGCTGCCCACGATGGGCTTGATGCCCTTGCTTTTGGCCTCCAAGACAAACTTGGGAACGCCATACATATTGCCGTGGTCGGTGATGGCGACCGCCTTCATGCCACAATCACAGGCCTTTTGGATCATGTCACTGATCTTGGCAGCCCCGTCTAGCAGGCTGAACTCTGTGTGGTTGTGAAGGTGTACAAACTCGGGCATGGAGCAGAATTATCAGAATTTAGAGAATCGGGCTTTGTGGTGAATTGGTAGCGAGTTAGTCACCATTTGGGCTTGTGCAAAGGTAGCGCGGAACTGTGGAGGATGTGGGATTGGGTTTCCACATCATTTCCACGCGGGGCTAGATTTCGGTGCCGTTGCGGGGGATGGGGTGGCCATTTGGATCAAAGCAATCCTTGGCGGTGCCGGGGAATGCATCGATGAGGGCTAAGCAGATTTGAGGCACGTTCGAGAATACTTGCATCCAAATGGAAAAAAAGCCCTTTGCTGTCGCTGCGGTGAGCAATAGGGGGATAAAGTTGTTTGCTTGGAAATGCCCTATTTCATCCCATCCCCTTTTCCATTGCTCAGCGATCAATAAAGCTTGGTGGCGATAGTGCCAGCGTAGGTCTTTTTCTTCGCCTTTGTCGTGCTTGAGATCGTCAAGTTTCAACAAATCGATTGTGCGTCTGGCTTTTGCAGAATCAACTAGGGAATACTGACTTGGTATCGGCACACAAGCTTTTTGCCCAAGTTTGAAAGGATGGGCAATTACACGGTATTCAAAAGCAAGATGGGTATTGTGCACCTCTGGCAGAAAAAACAGGCTATCGGCTATCGGAGTATTACCCTTGGATGAATTGCAGTTGATGCAAGCAAATAGCATGTTGTCCCAATCGAGAAAAGAGCCTTTGATGACGCCCTCGGGAGGGTTTTTGGGAAAGACATGCTCCACATGAGCACCACTCAGCAAAGGGATATTGCAATAGCAACAGTAACGCCCGATACGCATTCTAAGGTCTTCACGCCACTCTTGGTAATGTTTAACTACTTTGGGCTTTTCGCCAATCTGCGGCACTGGCCCCTTGGCAATTGGTCTCATTGTCAGTTGGGTTCTTGGAGTTTGAGCCGTTGCATTTTGAGAAATGCCCGCACACCGGGGTCCGAAACGCTTTCTTCAATCAAATCCAAACTATCGGAGACATCTGGGCCGACTGTCTTCCCGTCCTTAATCGCATCCGCTACGGTTTTCAAGTATTCCGTGGAAAGCTCCTCTAATTTCTGCTGGTCTAGTGAATACGCACTTTCCACGCCCATCAATTCCGAAACGAGTTCCAGATCAAGGCTATTTGGATCGTGATGAATCTGCCCATCCAAATCGATTACCTCCTCAGCAGTAAGCGACTGTACGATAAAGGGCGAATGGGTCGTACAAATAAATTGAATCTTGGGAAAGGTGCGCTTCAGGTCATCGACGATGCGTTTTTGCCAGTTGGGGTGCAGGTGTTGGTCGATTTCGTCGATCAATACTATGCCTGGTGATTCTTTGGCGGCGCTTTTGCCCAAGTGAGGATTGAGCCGGATGCAGCGCCAGGCGATGGTGGCTGCCAAAATGATCAGGCTACGATAACCGTCGCTCAATTCCCTGAAAAAGGTGCGTTTTCCAGGCCCATCGCTCGTGACCAGTGTCCCTACAAGGTCATCAGCTGCAAAATTGAAACCTATATTTTGCCTTTCTGGATTCACAGAACTGATCGCTTCTTTTACACAATCTAGGTGTTCCTTGTCATATTCTTTGCTGCTGGGCTGAGTTGCATCGGCTTCAAATGT
>JANPHP010000247.1:0-27179 GCA_031424495.1 Bacteroidota bacterium
TGGGTATGGGCATCGATACTTCTGGGTATGGGCATCGGTACTTCTGGGTACGGACACCCATACTTTGAGTATGGGCATCCATACTCTGAGTATGGGCGTCCATAGTTTTTGTAAGGGCATCCATTGTGTTGAGTATGGGCATCCATTGTGTTGAGTACCGGCATCCATTGTATTGAGTATCGGCGTCCATTGTGTTGTGTACGGGCATCCTTACTTTGAGAGAAGGCATCCTTGGTGTTGGGTAGGGGCATCCCTACTTTGAGCACGGGCATCCATCCCACTGTGTATGGGCAGTTCTTCTCGAAGTAAGGCCACCCTCGTTTCCAGCCAATAGAGGCACATTTGCCCAAAAATAGTTGACGGATGCTGGCAGATGAGGCTCTTCAAGCGATGCCAAACCGCGCGTTATGTTTAGCGGACTACCATTCCGCTGCGCATGGGTCTCGCGACTGTGTGGATAGGTTATTTTCAAGGCTAGCGTCCCGCTAGAGATGCCTTGCGTGCTGAATTTCAATCCTGATAATTTGCTGTTTGTTTGGTTTTGGTCATGCCGAACGTTTATGATGTCGTAGGTACGCTATTCAGCGATGCATCGCGTACCGACGAGATCAATTCCCATTGAAAATCGAAATTTCGGGTGTATGGATCGGGGATTTTAGTGGCTCGGCAGCTGTAAACTCCAAATCAATTGGTAATTTCGCGCCTCATTAAAATAAATAATAATTGAATGAATAAGTTATTGATCGGTCTTGCACTCAGCATGAGCCTCGTCGCTTGCGATGTGGACACGACATCTACGACAACCACAACCAGCACAGTCGCCGCAGACTCCACCACCGCCAAGGAAGCCGCACCTGCTGCTGCGGCAGAAGCTCCTACGGTCTTGGACGACAGCAAAGTCTACCCCTTCATGGAACTCAAAGAAATTTACGCCCAGCATTGGAAGGGCGAGGAAGCCGGCAATGCCGACCTCGACGGCAAAACGGTTACGATCACAGGCAAGCTATTCGGTACAGGTAGCGTGTCTGAATTGGTTGGCGGCAAAACCGTCATGAAGTCTGTAAAAATGGAGTTTCGTGGCGGCAAATTTACCGACCCCAATTTTGGGCATGATGTCGAGTGCCACTTCCCCGGCGCCATGCAAAAAGAGATCTTGAGCATCAAGGAAGGCTCTGAAGTGACCGTCAAGGGCACGATCGAGAAGCAAGAAATCTATATCGAGCCCGACATGCAATACAACGTGCTCTCGTTGATCGATTGCGCATTGGTTCCTAAGAAGTAAGGACGATTTCCGCCGCCGTTGAATAGGCTTGGCGAGGGAAATTGCCTGTAATGTGAAGCAGCAAAGGGTGCAGAGATCAATGGTGGCTCTGCGCCCTTTGCCGTTTATAGGCCCCCCCTGCTCAAGAATTAGCCGTGAGGCGACTGTAATGATTGCGGTAGTCGATCGGCGACATACCGGCGATCCTTTTGAAAACATCCCTGAAAGCTTTCACATCGGTATATCCGACCTCATACATCACCTCTGCGACGGTTTTGCGCCCATTTTCCAATTGGCTTTTGGCAGCCTCGATTTTCACGCGTTGGATGTATTCGATCACGGTATTGCTCGTGGCTTTTTTGAAGCGCCGCTCAAAGGTGCGGCGCCCCACTCCGAATTTATCTGCCAAATCATCGATGGTGATGCGGTCTTGAAAACGGTCTTCGATCAGGTCTTGCGCTTGTTTGATCACCGCATCTTCATGCTTTTTTTGCCCCCTGAAAATCATGAACGGCGCCTGCGACTCGCGGCTTATGTCTAAGACAAAGAATTTTGCCGCAAGGATCGCCATTTCACGACTTGTGTATTTCTCCACGATGTGCAGCAACAAGTTCCAATAGGCGCTCGCCCCGCCGCTGGAATAGATGCCATTTTGGTCAGTCACCACCCGCTCATCCACCAGCGTGACATCTGGAAACATGGCCCTGAATTCCTGCGCAAACAACCAATGTGTCGAACACAAACTGCCCCGCAATAAGCCGGTTTCCGCAAGTAAAAAGGCGCCCACGCAGAGGCTTGCGAGCTCTGCTCCTTGCTTGTAACGCTTGACAATCCATGGCAAAAATGCGCGGTTGGCTTGCAAGGCAGCGCCAAGGTCTCCACTCAGGGCGGGAATGATCACGAGGTCACAAGGGCCATCTTCCGCCAACAATTGATCGGTGCGTATCACGACCGAGCCGCCACTCAGGGCGACCTCGGGCGTGATGCCCACCAATTGGATTTTGAACAAGGGCGACTGACCTTGCTGTTGCAAAAAGGTGTTTACGGCCCTGAACATGTAGCTTGGGTCCACGATGGCGGCAGGAACAGCTGTTTCCGGGACGAGGATGGAAATCACTTTCATCCGACAAAAATAGCAAACATAGCTGTCGTGATCAACCCCTGATATTGACGCTTTGCACACCCCTTTGCGGGGCGTTTGCTCCCTACATTTGCCATTATTCTCTCCCAATACCCTCACATGTCCAGTCTGAATCCCTATATCAATTTTCCTGGCAATACGCGCGAAGCGATGACTTTCTACCAGTCTTGCATCGGCGGCAACCTCGAAATGCAGGTCGTTGCAGGCTCGCCATTTGAAGGGCAGTGCCCACCGGCGATGCATCAGCATATCTTTCATGCCAAGTTGACGCGTGAGGCAATCGTGCTCATGGCCTCAGATATGCAAGATCCTAGCGTGCAGCAAAGCGAAAGTGCGATCAAGCCCGTATCCAATGTCGCACTGTCGATGGATTGTAGCAGCGAGGCTGAAATCTGGGAATTGTTTCAGAAACTTTCCGATGGCGGACATGTCATGCATCCTTGCCAAGAGATGTTTTGGGGAGCCTTATTTGCCGCGTTTACAGATCGTTTTGGCATTCGGTGGATGCTAAATTTTGAACCATTGGCGAGAAGCTAAAAAAAAACTATTTTAGTCCTCTCAATCACGTTGCTATGAAACCCAAGACTTTGAAAATCCTTTATTGGTCATCGACCATTTTTGTCGCCTTGTTCATGCTCATGGACGGCATCGGCGGACTCATGCAAGCCGAGGCGGGCAAGGAAGGGCTTGCGCATCTTGGGTACCCAATTTATCTCATGACGATCTTTGGGGTCGCAAAACTACTGGGCGCAGTGGCGATCTTGCAAAACAAATTCCTTGTCGTGAAGGAATGGGCTTATGCAGGGTTTGCATTCACTTTTATGGGCGCAGCGGCCTCACATGCATTGTTTGGCGACGGTATCGGCATGACGGTAGCGCCGCTTGTCGGCTTGGCGATCTTGGCCCTCCCCTATTACTTTTGGAAGAAAATGGGCGCAACGACTGCTGCCTGAGGGCAAACCTGAGGGATCTCATACCCACAAAACTGCAAGTGTATCTCCCACAATAATATATCTGAATAATGGCTAGTTTAAATCCTTATTTGATGTTCCCAGGCAACTGCATGGAGGCCTTTGAGTTTTACAAAACCGTCTTTGGTGGCGAGTTTGGAATGATCATGCGGTTTGGTGATGTACCTGGCGATGCGCCCGCAGAGGCTGCTAGTGAAGCTCATAAAATCATGCATGTTTCCTTGCCGATCGGTGGTGGCACAGTGCTCATGGGCAGCGACGCTGCTGATCGCTTTGGAGAGCTGAAAATTGGAGACAATTTTTCGATTTCCATTTCGACGGCTAGCATAGCCGAGGCCGATCGGCTCTTTGAAGGCCTTTCCAAAGGCGGCAAGGTGGACATGCCCTTGTCCAACACCTTTTGGGGTGCCTATTTTGGCATGTTGCACGACCGATTTGGTACAGGATGGATGGTCAATTATGACGTTCCACAATCCTGAGTTACGTTACTCTTCGATAAAATGCATAATCAGTCTGTCCGATCCATTTCAGACAGGCTGATTATCCATTTTGGGCAGGTTTGCTGCATAATCTTAAGTTCTCAATTCGACATTATTTCCCAACAACAATAAAATAGGGATCCCATGAATATCCTTTGCATCATCTTGTATTGTGTAGGTGGCTTGTTAGCACTTATTTTGATCATACCAATTTTCACCAAAAAGGAATATGTAGTCGAACGCGCGGTGACAATTGCAAAGCCGCTCGATCCGGTATTTGCCTATGTATTACAGCTCAAATACCAAAACCTATACAACAAATGGTGGATGGTAGACCCGAATGCCAAAAAAGATTACCGTGGCACCGACGGCACGGTCGGTTTCGTTACAGCTTGGGATAGCGAAAACAAACAACTCGGAAAAGGCGAGGTGGAAATCATGGCGATCCAACAAGGCGAGCGCATCGCACAGCAGGTGCGTTTTGAACGTCCATTCAAAAACGTCGCGGATACAGCATTCGCATTTAAGGCCTTAAACCAAAACGAAACGAAAGTCGCTTGGACATTCGCCGGCAAATTCAAGTATCCCATGAACCTGATGTTGCTCATCATGAACATGGACAAAATGCTCGGAAACGACCAACAAGAAACGCTCAATAATCTTAAGAAAATACTGGAAAACGATTAATTAGGCATTAGAGATTAGGAATTAGGAATTAGGAATTAGAAATTAGAAATTTTGGGAGCTTTTGGCAATTTCTAATCTGTAATCTGTAACTATCCCTCCATTGTCAATTATCAATTGTCAATTGTCAATTAATGATTATGTTGGATTCCAAGGTTAACTTTTACATGGATGGATTGGAGCATCCCTTCAAGGCAGAGGTGCAAGCGCTCCGTGAAATCATCGTAGGCGCTGATCCTAAGATTGCTGAACGCATCAAATGGAATTCGCCGAGCTACTATTATGTTGTAGATATGGCGGCATTCAATCTGCGCGCCAAGGGCTATGTGCAGATCATTTTTGTGTTTCACAAGGGGCAAATGATCCACGAGAGCCAAGGTTTGCTGAAAGGAATATGGAAAGACCGCCGAGAGGCGCGCTTCACGAGCATGGACGACATTCGCTCCAAACAGGGTGCTTTGGAGCAGGTGGTACGTGATTGGGTGGCCTTGGTGGATGCTGGAGTGGATTGATTGCCGATTTCCCGTGAATTTTCCGCGGTGGCTGTATTTCCCTGACAAGCTAAACCAGATGCACTCGGTTATGCCCCTACCTTCATCAACCTGAAAACAGACTCCCATCTTTGCACATGCTTGAAAAAACGCGTAGGTTTGAATCCAGCGCAATAAAATCACGTGTTACGATGGATGCAATCGATTTGGGACAGGAATTGGAGCAAGTAGGTTTTGAACTCTACCGCTTTTCGGAGGACGAGTTGCAGGATTTGCCCTTTTCCGAGGATGACATGCTTTTATTCACCGAGTGTGGGCTGCCGACCTCTGCGGCACCGGGCAAAATCCTTTTTGCGCAGGGTGTGGCGCCTGCTTCAGGTCCAGTATTGCGGCGATTGAACGAAGAAATCGCCCAATTTCAAGCCATGAACATGGCCAAAATGATTTGGGTCTTTGCACGCACGCCCGATGGCAGCGTGTTTTGGATCCACACCATGTCGGGCCACCAAGTGACCATGAAGGACGAAACCCACCAAACCAATCGTTATGTCAATGATTCGCTGGGGAGTTTCCTGCAATCCATCGTCCTGTACCGTCAATTTCAATTGAAATATGCCGATGGCGACGCTGAGGATGCAGCCAAGGTCTGCGCTGCCGCTGGCCCGGAGGCGGTCGCAGCACTGAAAACCCACCTCGAAGCCATCGATGCCGAGGCCTTTTCAGACGATGACAACTTTTGGAAATTTGCCCTTCAAAACAATTGATTTGCAAGCCATGAAGTCCTTGAAAACAATATGCCTCCTGCTGTTGCTCGCCATCTGCTCCGAAAGCATGTACGCACAGTTGGGTATCTCCGTCGACGCCAATGCCAACGCTAGCGGAACACAACCCTTGCCGAGCAATGATCATTTGCAGGCAGCACAACCACTTACGATCGGCTTGATCGACCACCTGAAATCTGAAACGCCGGGCGAGGAACGAATACTGAACATCTATCTGCCGCAGGGCTATGAGGAAGCTACAGAGCAGCGGTTTCCGGTCATTTACCTGCTCGATGGCACAGCTGGCGAAGACATGCTCCATATCTTCGGGCTTGTGCAATTCCTGAATATGATACAGGTATTGCCGCCGACCATCGTCGTGGGCATCGCCAATGTGGACCGCAAACGCGATTTTACCTTCCCGACATCCGTTGAAGCAGATTTGAAGGAATTCCCCACGACTGGCGGCTCTGAAAAATTCATTGCTTTTATTGAGCGGGATCTGCAACCTTATATTGCGAACAATTACCGTGTAGGCGGCCACAACACCATCATTGGCCAGTCACTCGGAGGACTGCTTGCGACAGAAATTCTGCTCAAGCGGCCTGAGCTTTTTGATCAGTATATCATCGTGAGCCCTAGTTTGTGGTGGGACAAGGAGTCGCTGCTCAAGAAAGCGCCACGCTTGCTCAGCGCGCAAAAGCGCAAACCAATTCATGCCTATATTTCGGTGGGGAGCGAAGGCAAACAAATGGAACAGGATGCAGCAGACCTCGTCGCCGCGCTCAAAGCCGCAGGCGACAAGTCCCTCAAAATCGATTTTGTGAGCTTTCCAGAGGAAAATCATGCGACCATATTGCACCGCAGTGTGTACAAGGGTTTGGAGATTTTGAATAAGAAGTAGTGTGTGCAGGGGTAGCATACTCTTTGAGCTAAATGCTGGGGGGAGGAAATCTGTTTATGGTAGATGATGCTTATCAGCGTACTTACCATGAGGCCAAATCCCTTGTCATTTCGACCGAAGTTTTTTGGTATTTGCAAGGCTCTGAAAGAGCCGCAGCAAATGCCAAAAAACGTAGCGGAGAATTGCGAAGCACCCGCGAATTCCTTTGAAGGAAAAGCGCTGATGAGCAAATCTTGAGCCTATTAATACACT
This sequence comes from Bacteroidota bacterium, assembly GCA_031424495.1. Taxonomy (GTDB): domain Bacteria; phylum Bacteroidota; class Bacteroidia; order J057; family JADKCL01; genus JADKCL01. Next base: position 6,945 of record JANPHP010000247.1, read on the forward strand.
TCCTACTAAATGGCCCTTCTGGCGCGGATCTCTTGCCGGAATCGCAAATAGGAGCTTTCAAGCAGGAGGTGTATCTGTTGGCGCTCGATTTCTCCGCTACGTGATCGGCTCTCCGCCTAGGCGGATCCCCCGATCACTCCGGTCGAAATGACATTCCTTATTCATGCACACGGGTAAACTCTCGCCCACCCGAGAAAAGCTAATCATCAAAATAATTCCCCCTCCCCCACCAAAAGGAATCGATTTAGCCCGAAAATCTATCACCCTCGCCGCGCGGCACCTGTAACCAAAACACATTGTTGCGTAATGTATGTATGTCAACTCCAACGACAGGGATATGAAATTAGGAAGATTGATTTGCAGTGTTGTTTTGATGGGGCTTGCGCTCCCGGTTTTTGCACAAACAGCTACCGAGCCGACGCGGTTTGTACATGTGAATCGCGACAAAGAGGCTGTGAAGCAGCTGTACCAAACGATTTATTTGCCTGCACGGGACTTTGCAGAAGGTTGGAAAGACCTCGGCAATTGCAATCCGGGTAGCCTCTCGGCCGCCACGCTCAAGGCACGCACGGCCGAGATCAATTATTTTCGCAAGATGGCCGGTTTGCATGCCATTACCCTCGATCCAGAAATGAACAAAAAAGCGCAGGCTGCGGCATTTTTGATGCTGCAAAATGGCACCCTCAACCACTATCCACCCAAGACTTGGAAATGTTATTCGGAACTGGCGGCAGCTGGCGCTGGGTCGAGCAACTTGGGTTATGGACAGGGCCTTATGACCTATATGGAGGATTTTGGCAGCAACAACCAAGATTGTGGGCACCGCATGTGGATCTTGAAAAGCCAAACCAAAACCTTTGGTTATGGCGGCACCAATAGCACCACCGCCATCTGCGTGTTGGGCCCGACGGCCATGTACGATTCCCTGCCCAAATACGTCGCGTGGCCGCCGGCAGGCTTCGTGCCGACCGAGATTCTCACCAATCGATGGACCTTTTCTGTCCCCGGAGAAACGGTTGATTTTGCAGATGCGACCGTGCAATTGAGCCTCAACGGCAGCGCAATCCCACTTGTCTACCACAAAGCCACGAGCTACGGCGACGGTGGCATGTCGTTTGAAATTGACAACTGGTCGGATTGGGGACCCAAGATGCGCGACCAAAAGGTGAAAGTGGTGATCAAAAACGTGATCATCAACGACGAAGCCCGTTCATTTACTTATGAAGTCGCGCCCTTTGAGGCTGAAGATCGTGTTGCGTATGGCACGAATGGCGGCGAGCGGGAAATCACCTACTCCAACGATGCGACTGGCGAAACCAAGGCTACTGAACTTGAAGAAGTTGCCGATCTGCCTTTTTCGGAGCGCAAACTGATGAGCCTGGGCGAATTGGTGGAGCCTTCAGAGTTGCCCAACTTGACTGTGGAGCAATTGCGCGCAAGCGCTGTACGGGACCTGGTTTTTAATGCGGCCTTCTGCAAATTTGCAACGCAAGTTTCCAATTACCGCAAAGCCAAAAACCCCGATCCTGTGAAGCTCAACGAATGGGCCGCCGCAAAGATCAAGGCCTATTTGGCACGCCAATCCGAGCTCGACGAAGATCAAGCACTGGCAGCACAAACCCCTAAATTTTTGCTTTTGGAGGTAAGGAAAATGATTCCCATTAATGGTCAAGAAAGCTTTGGCGATATCGCGACCGAGCTCGCCCAAAAATTTGCGGAAAAGCCAGAGCTGAAGGCCTTCGCCCTGAAATACAAGCGCATCCGTCAGTGCGGCATGGGCCTCGCGATCAAGCGCGTCGACCGCAACGGGCAGACGTATGCAGGCGTGTACGCGACGCTCGTGGTCGCGCCAGCGAAGCTGGTGATGGGGAGTTGAGGGGGGGGATTTGGCGAGAATTGATGGGCCAAGGCTGTTTGTAGCCTTGGCTCATTGCTTTTCAGGCGAGGAGCGACAGCTCATTTCTGGATTTTGAGTATCTTTGCTTTGTTTCATAGAAAGTCAGGCATGGAAGATTTGAGAATCAGAGGCTTACAGCTCAAGGAGGTAGGTGTTTTCAAGGATTTGGATTTGGCGTTTCCTGAAGGGCAGGCAAGCGACAAGGCCGAGATACATATTTTTGTGGGTGAGAATGGGACTGGGAAGACTACCTTGTTGGAGGCGATGACCTGCTTTGAAGGATGGTATGGGTGGTACCGTGATGGCAAAGGAGAAATGTTCCGAAAAGGGGAATCTGGATGGCGTGTAGAGCCAAAGATGAAACAATCAGAATCATTCTTTTCAGTTGATCTTTCGGGAAATATCGTTGGCAAATCAAATGGGCCAAAAGGCGAAAGCGCAGTGGAAAACCCGCTTGATGTTTTTTTCCAAAAGTACTTTCACGGCGATTGGAGTAGAATGGAAAAAACGCCTTACCTATTCTTTGCCTATAATGCCAACCGATTTCTGAAGACTGCCTACGTGAAACCCGGACGCCAATTCTTTGACTTGCGACTGCTAGTGGAAGGCATTTCTTGGGACAAAGAGGATGTAAATGAAGCATTGTTTCAATGGGTCATGGACAGCGACACCAAAGCAGCTTTTGCCTTGCGTCGCAATGCTAAAGAAGAAGCACTGAAATACGAAGCCGGATTGCAAAAAATTAATAGCGCGATATCTGACATTTTGGGCCGCCCTATCAGCTTTGTGATCGATGAACAAAGGCTAAGAGTGCGCGTGAATGTCCAAGACGAAATGATTGATGCTGAGCAATTGGCACTTGGCTACAAATCCCTCATCGGGTGGTTGGCAGACCTCATCTACCGCTTGAGTCAATTTCCGGATTCACTCAACGCGCGCTTCACCCTTTTCTTGGATGAAATTGACGTACACCTGCATCCCAAAGCGCAGCGCCGTATTTTGCCCGTCCTTCAAAAACTTTTTCCCAAGGCGCAGATTTTTCTCACGACGCAATCGCCATTCATCATAGGCTCGGTGGATGACGCTTGGGTGTACAAATTTAAGTTGGATGCGGATGGGAACTCGGTTTTGGATGGACAGCCTCGGCGTTCGGAGGATGCGCAGAGTTATCGCCATATTCTGGAGGATATTTTTGATGTGCATGAGCAGTTTGGGATCGAGGCAGAAAGGCAGCTTGCAGAATTTTACACGCTGCGCAAGGACATATTGACTGACCCAAGCGATGGAAAATGGGCTGAATTTAATCGATTTGGAGAGGCACTTGCCAAACAAACTGCGGAGATGGCGCATATCATCAATTTTGAACTCCATCAAGTAGGACGCATTCTCAAAAAAGAAGTCAGCCTCTAGCCATGCTACCATTTCAAAGACATGCCGCACCATCTTTTTTATTGGAAAACTGGGAGCGATGGGGACACAAGTTTCAGGCGAGACGGCGGGAGAATCCTTTTGCAATATTTTCGTGGCCGAGCAAGGATGGACAGCCGATCAATCGCGTGCTAGAGCCTGCGCTTGCCGCTCAGACGCAAGCCCGTTGCGCCTATTGCGATGATTGGCCGCTCGGCAGCAGGGAAGATTCCATCGATCATTGTCGCCCAAAATCCAACGAGCGGTTTCATCACCTCGTCTGTCAATGGGAAAATCTCTATTACGCCTGCGACAACTGCCAAGGTTTCAAACGGGAGCAATGGAGCGATGATCCGCTATTGATTTTGGCAGATGAAGTGGGATATGCCTTCGAGAAATTCTTCATCGTAGACATTCGGTCGGGCAATATTGATCCGAATCCTGCTGCAACGGAGCAAGACCAAAATCGAGCAGAATACACGATCACTACACTGGGATTGAGAGATGGCAAACATCTCGACGGGAGGAGAATTGCTTGGGAACGCTATCGCCTGACACTGTTGGCGGGAGAAGGATTCAATATCAACGATTCTGCCTATCGTTACCTTTTCTAACGTGAACCGCAGTTTCCCAATCAATCTGAAAGCCGCAAATTCCCTAGGAATGGCGAGGATCGATTACAATCTAAACTGCAGTTCACATCAAAAATACCAAAACGCCCGCGTATTGATCTCATGGTACAAGTATTCCTCCGAGAAACCCATGAAATAATCGACGGTTTGTTGTGAAAATTTGGGGACGTTAGCTTGGAGGTAGGCCCTTGTTCGCTCAAATCCCAAGGTGTAAAAAATCATCTCCCCATCAAATCCGCACCAGGTGTCGAAGTCTGCATGCTTGGCGTCCATGATCAGGTCAAAATCGATTTCTTCACCATTTTTGCTGACGAAGTAGCTGAATAGCAGGAGGTCCTCGCACATGCAGGCGGTTGATGCATCGAAATCCTCGCTGCGGTATGCTATCGCCCTATGCAGCAGATACCGGGAAAATTCTACATTGCGGTAATTCTTGACGTAATCTATCAATTCGTTGCGCTTCCCTCCTTTTTCGACTAAAAACTCCTCAAAATCGGCCTCGTCGATGGCGCCTGTTGCTTCAAATTGCTGCACAAGGCGCAATATGTGTGCACTCGCGAAGTCTTTCGGAATGGAGAATTTGGCCTTCAAATCGGCATCCACGTCGACGATCTGCTCACAGACGACCAAAAAATCTTCCTCCTGTTGATCGATCGATTTCTTCTGCGCGGTCACAAAAGCCGTGATGTCAGTGATCGACTTCACAAATTCATTGTTGAATCGGTGCAATGCGGCGGCTTTGAGACCGATTTGCACCGCGCGCCGTTGCAGGCGGCGCCCTTGTGGATCGTGGTCAGGATCCCATTGGATTCTGACGTCGCTGTTGTTAAGTTGTTCTTTCCAGAGATGTTCATCGTCTGGATTGCCACTGAAACTGGTCATTACGCCCATTTGCAAGAGCTCATAAAAACCCTCCAAAGTGATTTCAATGGCCAAAATTCGAGTCTGATTTTCCTTGGAGGCCCAGCCGCTGCGGTACATCATCCATAGGAAATTGGGCTTGATCCAAGTCATCCTCGAAAAGCTATAATCTGGGCCACCAAATTTTTGGTGATGAACCGCGTAGTCTGCGATGCGGTCATTGAAGGCTTGGTAGACGACGATGGTATCGCCATCGGTCTGCCCGAGGATGTAGTTTCCTTCCTGCGGCAGCCCGCGTTCGTAATTGTTGTAGGAAATGGTTTGTAGTCTCATGCAAGTTGTGGTTGAATATTTTTAATTGATAGCGCTTGTCTTGTTTTCATAGCCCACAAAAATAGGGAAAACGCGCGACAATCTTCCTGTGACTTTGCAAGCCATAGGCGATCGCCTCGCGTTTTGCAATGAATTTCAGCCAAAATCAAATCTACAACCAACTGATTATCTGAAACTTAATTCCCTTACTCCGCCCACTCCAGCAAATCCCCAGGCTGACAATCAAGGGCCTTGCAAATCGCCTCCAAGGTGCTGAAGCGAATGGCTTTTGCCTTTCCAGTTTTGAGGATGGAGAGATTGGCGAGGGTCAAATCCACCTTTTCAGATAGCTCATTGAGCGACATTTTGCGCTTGGCCATCATTACATCCAGGTTCACGACGATGGGCATATTAGATGGTGAGTTCGTTTTCAACTTGGAGCTCGATTCCCTTTTTGAATATCTGCGCCATAATAAAGATGATGCCCGCGAGAAACAGGAATCCTTCCAGATTCTCGCCGCCTGGTACGCTCACGCCGCGATGGTCGAGCCACTCGGAATAAGCATTGGAAATCAAGACGATGACGCCCATTCCCAAGATCACATAACTCACTTTCTCGATCAGTTTCGCGACGCCGCCCTCAAAAGGATGACTCAAATTGAGCTTCGCAAAAATCTTGATGACCAAAAAGGCCGCATAAGCCTTTGCGGCCAGCAAACCGATCATGAATGACACCACATAAGTGTAGTGCCAAAAGCGGTAGGCATGCACCTCAGACAAGTCCATACCCATGTACACATCCGAGGCTGCGGCGGGCTTGAAAAGGCTTACGGTATAAGCAACAAGCATCGCGCCCGCCTCGATGCACAGCCCGATAAAGACGACCCAAGCCACGACATGCATGACCTTCAAGATGAGTTCCGTGTTTGATTTTCCTTTCATGATACTTTTCATAGCTGAAGCATGGGGCAAACATCGATAAATATTTATTGATAAACAATAAATATGAAATCTTTTTTTTGCAGCGGAGTCCGAAGGGGGCCATTGTCGAGTCTAGCAAGCTCCACAAGGGGAACGTCTCGATGACGATGCAGATGCGATCATGATGGCGATGGAACGCTACGAATCGCGCGAATCAACGGGTATGATTGACATCGACTTTCTCCCCTACCGCTATCTTTTTGAGTAACCCACCCCCTGTGGAAAATTTCAGATTTGCCTGCGGCACAACTTTCTTGAAATTGTGGTCATGGCACGTCCAAAATCCATCCCCTACACGCCACAGGTCGGCGAGCGCCACCTGCTGCAACTCAAGATGACCCTCCATTGGTCTGAACCAAAGATATGGCGCAGAATCGTCGTGGCGAGCGACATGCCCGTGGAGGACCTGCACTACGCAATACAGATAGCAATGGGCTGGGAAAACGAGCATTTGCACCATTTCTATAAGGTAGTGAATCGCGTGCGCGTCTTTTATGAGCCCGACACGGAGGATTTTTTTGCTGGTTATTTTGATTTTTTGCCCAAGAAGCTCAACTATGAAAAGCTGAAAGTTGTGGACCTCGTCCAAAACCCCAAGGACAAACTTTTTTATGAATACGACTTCGGAGACGGATGGCTGCATGATATCGTGCTAGAGAAACTACTCCCAATGGAGGAGGACTTCACCGCCCCACGCTGCATCGAGGGCGAGATGGCATGCCCGCCCGAGGACTGCGGCGGCATCTATGGCTATTACCAAATGCTCGAAGTCCTCAAAAACAAAAAACACCCCGAGCACAGGGAATTGAAGGATTGGATGGGCGGCAAGTTTGACCCGGAGGAATTCGACATTCTTATTGTCAATGAGCTACTGCTGCAGCTTGCGCCCAAGCCGAAGAAGAGTAGATAGAAGAAATAGGGGGTGGTTTATGCTGACTAATTCACCGATGCCACAAAGGGAAATTTGTCATTGCTGAGGCGAGTAGTCTCAAAAAGGGGAAACGGGACTATCTTCACTTCTTGGTCAAACTTAATTTTAGACTTGAAAAGTCATGAAAATAGAAGACATCAATCGCGCAAAAGTACCTGTGGTACGGGTTGAGAAGAGCTTGGACAAGCTGGCTGCAAAAGTGCTTTTTCCTGAGAAGCTGGAGCTGGCGAATCGGTTGTTGAGGAATGCGGTGTTGCCGGAGTGTTCTGGCTAGAAAAATAAGAGGGGCACTTTGCAATCGGCCCTACATGCAAGATTGAGTCCAATGAACTGCTTCTTTTCCGTAATATTCTTGAGGTTACTCAATTGTTGATTTCCTAATTCCCAGTTGCACGTTTAATGAAAAATTCCCTATCATACTTCCTAATACACCTTAATCCCCTAGAATCATATGTTTGCAACTCCCAAATCCCTTCTTCTGCAAAATCTAGAAAGACTCTGCGTCTCGAGGAATACCAGACTGTTCTTGGTTTAACCCAATCGAATTGATGGTGGCCCGAATAATTTCCATCGATCTCCTCTCTTATTTCATCGAGATCGTGATATTCAACATAACCATGGCCTGTATTCTCTGAATGTCGATAGAATCCTTCACCCTTATCGTCTTTCCTTACCTTAATAAATGCAATATCAACAACAAAATCTGCATTAGGATTCGGTAGGGAATGCAAAATGTAGAAATTTCTTCTAAAGGAGGTTCCGTTAACAATCCAGATCATATTGCCATAAAATGCTTCTCTCGATCGCATTTCTTCAATTGACATCGGTGAATTTTGGAATTCTATGGTCAGCCCTTTGGAAGTCTGGACATCTGCGATATGTTTCTCTCCAGTTTTAGCATCGATATGAATTTTTTCCTGCCATTCCTTGGGGAAATTGTTTTTCCATTGCCTATGCCATTCTGTTTCATTTTCCCACCACGGATCACAATTTCTTAATGTTGAGTGTGACCAATGATGCATTACTCTTGGCCCACATTTTGCTATCGTACTTTCTCCGCATAGCGGACATTGGCCTTTTCCTCCTCTAAAAGCCCCAACTTTTTCATTTTGAACTAACGAGTATTTCATTCAGCATTTTGTCTAATAAGTTCGAATAGGAAAGTACTACATCTACCGCCATATTGAATTTTGACAGGCTGAAGATCATGGGAAATCACCTTTAAAATCTACGAGATCAAATTTCATTTTCCAATTTTTTTTCTAATCGGAGAGAAACAAAAGATTTTGTGTCCTGATGAGAATCCCCCCCCCCCTCCCACAAAAACCAAACCTGCCAACCCCCACCCCAAAAAAGGCGAAGATTGGCAGGTCCAAAATCCGAGAATAAAGCGCTTACCTAAACGCCTGTATCCCCGTAATATCATGCCCAGTGATGAGCAAATGGATATCGTGCGTGCCTTCGTAGGTGATCACGGTCTCCAGGTTCATCATGTGGCGCATGATCGGGTACTCGCCGGTGATGCCCATGCCGCCGAAGATCTGACGGGCTTCGCGGGCGACGGTGAGGGCCATTTGCACGTTGTTGCGCTTGGCCATCGAGATCATGGCGCTTGTGGCGCGGTGCTCGTTTTTGAGTTGGCCGAGGCGGTATGTGAGGAGCTGTGCCTTGGTGATCTCGGTGATCATCTCAGCGAGTTTCTTTTGCTGCAATTGGAAGCTCGCAATCGGCTTGTCGAACTGGATGCGCTCCTTGGCATACTTGAGGGCGCTGTCGTAGCAGGCCATGGCCGCGCCGATCGCACCCCAAGCGATGCCATAGCGGGCGCTGTCGAGGCAGCTCATCGGGCCCTTGAGGCCGCGCACGTCTGGAAACAAGTTTTCCTTGGGCACGCGCACGTTGTCAAACACGAGCTCGCCCGTCGTGGACGCGCGGAGCGACCACTTGTTGTGGATCTCAGGCGTGGAGAATCCCTCCATGCCGCGCTCCACGACCAAGCCCCTGATCTTGCCTTGCTCGTCCTTGGCCCAGACCACGGCGATGTCCGCAAAGGGACTGTTGCTGATCCAAGTCTTGGCGCCGTTGAGGATCACGTGGTCGCCATCCTCTTTGAAGTGGGTCGTCATGCCGCCGGGATTGCTCCCAAAATCAGGCTCGGTGAGCCCGAAGCAGCCCATCATTTCGCCGGAGGCGAGCTTGGGCAGGTATTTGCGGCGCTGCTCCTCGGTACCGTAGCGGTAGATCGGGTACATCACCAGCGAGCCTTGCACAGAGACCATCGAGCGCAGGCCAGAGTCTGCCCGCTCGACCTCTTGCATGATCACGCCATAGGCGATGTCGTCGAGTCCGGCGCAGCCATACTCCTTGGGGAGCGATGGCCCAAAGATGCCGAGGGCACCGATCTCGGGGATCAGATGCGTGGGACATTGGCTGTTTTGGGCCCAATCCTCGATGTGGGGCATCACCTTGGCGTCGATGAAGTCGCGCACCGCGCCACGTATCATCTTGGTTTCCTCGGTGAACAGGTCGTCCATCAAGTAATAATCGGGTGCGGTGTAGGGAGTAACTGCTGCCATATTATCTTATCGTAATCGTTGCTTCTTGAATACGCTTAACTGTAAATCGGGCGCAAAGTTAGGTGTTGAATGAATAATGAACAATGAATGATTGCGGATGTGGGATTAGAAATGAGGAATTAGAAATTAGAAATGAGGAATTCTGCTTCGGCATCGTCATTGGCGATTGGGCGCTGCATGCCTAGGGCTTGCCGGGCTATTTGCGGCTAGTCCTGCCCCTTATCAGTGTGAGTGCGGAGTGTGAGTGCGGATGAGCAATCGAAAATGAGGAATTGGGCGCTGCATGCCTTGGGCTTGCCGGGCTATTTGCGGCTAGTCCTCCTCCCGCTTGCGGGACTGTGGGCTATTTGCGGCTATCCCTAGCGCTTTTCCAGTGTGAGTGCGGAAAGAGGGTGTAGTGTGTAGGTTAGGTGAAGAGCCTTCTGAGGGTCAGCCCTCAACCCTTATCATCAGTAGCAAGCGATCGCTGTCATCCACGATTTGTTCCCCTCGTGCTTTTTGCTCTTGCAGGTACAATTCTATTGCCTCCTTGGCCATTGCCTGTGCTTCGGCGACCGATTCGCCATGCGTAATACAACCTGGCAGCGATGGAACGACGACAGTGAACCTGCCGTCCGGTTCTGTTTGAAGTTGTACATGATACGTGTAATCCATCGCGCAAGAATTTGACTTCCTCAGCCCTCCCCGACTTCTTTGCCGTCGATGATCACGATCTCGACTTGGTCGCGGTTGTAGTAGTAGGGTATCTCGGCGAGGCTCTCGATGGGCGCGGTGATGAGCAGGTCGGCACGTTTGCCGGGTTCGATGCTGCCGATCTCGTGGCTCATGCCCAGCGCGGCAGCGCCGTTGAGGGTGATGGCCGCGAGGGCCTCCTCGGGCAACAATTTCATTTTGGTGCAGGCGAGGCTCCACATGAACTGCATGTTGCCTCCCGGGCTGCTGCCGGGATTGTAATCGCTTGCGATGCAGAGCGGCAATCCGGCGTCGATGAGCTCGCGGCCGGGCGCGAAGGGAATGCCCAAGAAAAATGAGCAGCCGGGCAAGGCCGTCGGTATCGTCCTGCTCGCGACGAGCGCCGCGATTTCGTCGGGGCCCATGCACTCCAAGTGGTCTACGCTCAGCGCTTTGTGGGCGATGCCCACCTGCACAGCACCCGAGTTGGAGAGCTGATTGGCATGGATCTTGGCGCGCAGGCCGTAGCGCGCGCCTGCCGTAAGAATGCGGGCGGTCTCATCCACCGTAAAAAAGCCCTTTTCACAAAAAACATCGATGAAATCGGCCAGATTTTCCTCGGCCACGCGGGGAATCATTTCATTCACCACCAGGTCCACATAGCCCGTCTGATTGCCTTTGAATTCGGGCGGCACGGCGTGCGCGCCGAGCAGGGTGCGTTTGATGCGAATCGGGCACCATTCCTCGATTTTCTTGGCGACGCGCAGCATTTTGAGTTCATCGGCGACCGTGAGTCCATAGCCGCTTTTGATCTCGACTGTGGTTGTGCCCCATTCGAGGATTTCCCAGGCGCGGGCGAGGGCCGATTCCAGCAATTCCTCCTCCGACATTTCGCGCAGGCGCTTGGCACTGTTGAGGATGCCGCCGCCGCGTGCCGCGATGTCTTCGTAGGTCATGCCTTTGATGCGGTCCACATATTCGGCCTCACGCGAACGTGCAAACACGAGGTGGGTGTGGCTGTCCACAAAGCCGGGCAGCACCATGCGCTCCTCGCAATCGATGATCTCAGCATCCTCGCGGTACGTCTCATTCAATTCCGACATGGCGCCGACCGAGTGGATGATCCCGTCTTCGACAAAGACGAAAGCATTTCCCAGCATGGCCGAGTCGGCCATGGCCTTGCCGGATTTTTTCAATTCTCCATGCGACGCGACGCGGTGAAGTTGGTGGATGTTTTCGAGGAGGAGACGCATATTATTGGAGAGGCGAAGCCGTGAAATTGAGAAATGTGAATTGAGGTAGTAGTTAGAAGGTAGCAGTTAGCAGTTGTTGGAGTTTGTGGAGAGAGGAGAGTTGAGGGGGCCGGTTAAGTTCAGAGTTAAGAGATCAGAGTTGAGAGTTAGGCCAATGCGCGTTTCTTGGCTTTTGGATTCCGTGCCAGGACGAATGGAGTGGCGATGACATTTATCCACCATCTCTAAAATCGGCTGCCGAGGCGTTTTGCATCAAAGCTGGCAACAAGATTCGCTACTAGCTTGCCGCTCCACCCCACACTCCCATTCCTAATTTCTAATTCCTAATTTCCAATTTCTCATCTAACCACGAGCCCGATCTAGTTCCCGGCTTTTTCGGCTTTGCGGCTGGCTTTCATGAGGCGGGCGCGCTCTTTGCCTTCGGGATCGCCGAGGCTCACGCGCAGGTTCACGGGGATGCGCGGCTCGTTGTTCAACTTGCCGAGCAAAGAGTCGAGGCGTGAGGTGCTGCTGTTGAGATTGTTAAACAAGGTCTTGTCGGTGAGCAACATGCCAAGCGTTCCCTTGCCGGCTTCGACGTCGGCCATGAGGCCGTTGAGGTTTTTGATCATCGAGGAGCTCTCCTCGACGATGGCTTTGACGCTGCCCGAGGCAGAGGCGAGTGAGTCGGTAAATTTGGCGGTGTTTTCCATCACGCGGGTGATGGTCTCGTTTTGATTGCGAATGTTTTTCACAATCTTGTTGGCGTTGCTTGCCGTGGCCTGAAAGGTACCGAGCAGAGTGTCGACGCGGTAGCTCGCGTGGCTGAAGTTGCGGCTCGTGGTCGTGAAATCGTCGAGGATCTTGTCGACCTTGTTGCCGGCGCTCTCGTCCATGGTATTGTTGAGCCAGCCGACGAATTGCTTGAGGTTGTTGATAAGGGCCCCGATGTCGTCTTTGAGCGGCAAAATCTCGGTGGAGACACGATCCTCTAGCGATGGCTCGACTTCACCGACAAGCGTGCCGCCGTTTTCTGCAATCTGTGGCTTGGTGCCGCGTTCCAGCCTGATCGCCTTGGAGCCCAAGAGGTCGGCATTGGCGATGATGGCACGAGAGTCGTAAGGAATCTCGATCCCCTTGTCGAGCGAAAACCGCACCTCGATCTTGCCGGTCGTCTTGTTGATCTCGATGTTTTTGACTTGGCCCACCCTGAACCCGTTGTACAAAACGGGATTGCCAGTGCCGAGGCCAGCAATATTGTCGTAGTACGACTTCAACTCAAAACCGCTCACGAAGATTTTCTCCCCTTTGAGCAGGTTGAAGCCGACGATGAGGAGCGTGATGGCCACAGCCGCCAAGATCCCAACTTTGGTCTCATTGTTCAGTTTCAAAACAGGTCGCGTTAAAACATTAATTCCACCCTAAAGCTACGAAAAAACCAAGGGCCTATGAAATATCCCCATTTCCCTGAAGATACCTCTTGTGGCTAAATAGTTGCTTTTCAGGCGATTTTGTTTTTGCAAGCTGCTGTTTTTTCACATATCCACACCCGAATGGCCGTAGAAAGCGATTCCGGACAGTGTTTTTGAGGTGGTCCGAAGCTGATTTGACCGATTATTTGCCACCCTCTTGGGCGCCATTTTTCTCTTCACTAATGCCAGTCATGTCGGTGTTGTAGTCGCGCACGGCGCGGTAAATTGCACTCGCCATGTAGCTTTGACCGTTTTCTGAAGCCAGAAAAAGTTCTTCCTCCTTGTTGGAGATGAAGCCAGTCTCGATGAGGATGGCGGGCTTACTTGCACGCCACAGCACGAGATAACCTGCTTGCTTCACGCCGCGGTCCCTGCGGCCCACGCGGTTTGCAAATTGATCTTGCACCTTGACGGCCATTTTGTGGCTCAACTCGAGGTGTACATTCGTCACATATTGAAAGAAAATGTAGGCCGGCACCGAGTTGGGATCAAATCCCTCATAGACTTCCTCATAATTGTCTTCCATCATGATCACAGAGTTCTCGCGCATTACCACGTCCAGGTTGGCGTCGCTCTTGTGGGTGCCTAGTACATAGGTCTCTGAGCCGAAGGCTTCCTTGTTTTTGTTGCTGTTGCAGTGGATCGAAATGAAAAAATCTGCCTCATGGTCGGCAACGGCTTTTGCACGGTTCACGAGTTCGATAAAGGTGTCATCCTCGCGGGTCATTACGACCTTGACATTGGGTAGGTGCTCGTTGATTGTTTTTTTGAGCTGCTTGGCGATCGCAAGGGTAATGCCCTTTTCTTGGCTCTGAAGGCCCAAAGCACCCGGATCTTTGCCGCCATGACCAGCGTCTATCACAATGGTTCGGATCTTTCCATCGTTGGCAAGATTGGGCGGCGTGTGAAACGAACTCGCGACGCCGCCTGCTATCAGGAGCATGATGAGATGGATCGAGGAGAGTTTTTTCATAAAAATAACCAGCGAACGTTTAATTTGGCACAAAATTCGCAAGAAAGAGAGAGCTATTCAATCCATTGAATCCAGATGCGTCGCCTTTTTGTCTCATTTTTCATACAACCTTTGCTGCTGATGACACTCATCTCGGTGTCTTCATACGCATGGGCGCAGAAAATTGTTCCGGGCGATAGCGTGCAAACACCTGGCGACACGCTCAAAAATGCTGCCAAAGGTGGTGGATCTGCAAAAACGGATTCGATACAAACGATCAAACTCAAGGATCTGGAGAAACAAAGCGATCTCAAAGTGGCCATCCAATACCAAGCCAGCGACTATATGCTGCTGGATATGGAAAAAAAGACCCTTTACCTCCACAACAAGGGCTCGCTCACCTACGACAAAATGGTTTTGAAGGCAGACTCGGTGGCGGTGAACTGGGAAAAGAACACGATGTATGCGGATGGATTGGTGGACAGTGCGGGCCAGAAAAGTGGTCGGCCAGATTTTGCGGAGAATGAGCAGTCCTACAAAGCAGACCGGATGAGCTACAACTTCAAGACCCAAAAGGGTCTTGTGACGATGGCTCGCACGCAGCAGGGCTCCGAATACATCATCGGGGAGCAGGTGCGCAAGGAAAACGACTCTACCTATTATATCAAAAACGGGAAATTTACGAGTTGCGAACTGGAGCACCCGCACTACTATATCAAGTCGAGCAAACTCAAGATCATCCCCGGCAAAAAGATCATCACTGGCCCGCTCATGCTCGTGATCGAGGACTTCCCCTTGCCGCTTGTCGTGCCATTCGGCTTTTTCCCAAACCAAACGGGGCAGCGGTCGGGACTTGTGATGCCAACTTATGGAGAATCGGCAGACCGCGGATTTTTCTTGCGCAATGGTGGCTACTACTTCTCGATCAGCGACCATGTGGACCTCTTGTTGCGCGGCGACATCTTTTCCAAGGGTGGTTACCGCCTGGAAGTCGGCTCGGCCTACAACAAGCGCTACCACTACGAAGGCGGCTTCACGCTGGAGTATGGCTTGCAGCGATTTGGGGAAAAAGACGACCCTGAGCAGTTTCGCAGCTCACAGACCAACTTCAGGGTGCTCTGGAAACACGATCAGACCATCAATCCACAAGCCAAGCTCACTGCGAATGTGAACGTGGCATCCAGCGGATTCACGAGGGCCAATTCTTACAACGAGCAGGATTACCTCAGCAATACCTTTAAGTCCACGATCAACTTCAACCAGAGCTTCGCCAACAGTCCCTGGCGGCTCAACCTGAACCTGGACCATTCGCAAAACACGCAGACCAAGCAAGTATCGCTAGACCTGCCCAACGCTACCCTGAACCGCACGCGTTTTTTCCCCTTCAAGGGCAAGAATTCCAGCGGCAATAAGTGGTACCAAAGCATCGGCGTGGGTTATACGATGAATCTGAAAAACCAGATCTCGGCAGCCGACAGCGTGCTGGCACAAATACTTAGAAATCCGACGGGCACGATCAATGTCGAGCAGGTGTCCAATGGCGACACGATCCTAGTGCCGAAGCAGTCCCTCGACTACCTCAACAGTGGCATTAGCCATGCGATACCGATCGCGACGCAATTGAATGTGGCAACCTACATCAACATACAGCCGAGCATCAGTTATCGGGAATATTGGTACAACCGCACCACCGATTACACATACGACCCCAATGCAAAGGAGGTCACGAGCAAATATGTGTACGGATTTGCAACTGCGCGGGATTTTAATGCGACGGTGACGGCCTCCTCGCGCGTCTACGGGCTCTTTGGCGGTGGCGGTAAGCGGGGCACGACCGTGCGCCATACCTTGCAGCCATCGGTCGGTTACTCCTACCGTCCCGATTTTTCAGATGATGTTTGGGGATTTTACGAGACCGTACAGGTCGACAGCACAGGCAAAACCGACCGCTACAATCGATTTGCAGGCGGTATCCAAGGATCACCGCCTGCAGGAGAGCAGCAGGAAATCAATGCGAGCCTGAACAATATCTTGGAAATGAAGTACCGCACGCGGGTCACCGAGGCAGATACCGCCAACAAGGATCCTTATACCCGTCTCACGCTCATCGACAACTTCGGCATCAGCAGCAGGTATAATTTTGCCGCCAAACAGTTCAAGCTATCACCGATCGCTTTTACCGCTAGGACAAATATCCTCAACAACAAATTCAACTTTCAGATCAATGGCGCACTCGATCCCTATGCCGTCAATGCCGGTGGAACACGCATCGATACCTTCCTCTATGAATACGACCGTAGCTTGGTCCGCCTGAGCAATTTTACATTCACTTTCAATACCGTCTTGGCTTCCAAAAAGGTGGATGGAACCAAAACATCCAAAACGGCCACTTCGCAAGAGCTCAACGAACTCAAGCTCTACCGTGATCTGTATGTCGATTTCCGCGTGCCGTGGAAACTCACCCTGAGCACCAACCTCGGCTACACCAACAATGGTAGAACAAAAGATACCACGATGACGGTCAACGCTACGGGAGATTTCAACATGACACCCAAGTGGAAAATCGGATTCACCACAGGTTACGACTTTGCCAATTCTGACTTTTCCTACACGTCGCTTACCCTGTACAGAGACCTGCACTGCTGGGAAATGGCGATGACATGGATTCCTTTTGGCATTCGCAAGAGCTATAACTTCACGATCAACGTGAAGAGCTCGACGCTTAAAGACCTGAAGCTCACCAAGCGGCGGGATTGGCAGGATCGATTCTAGGCATTGTCACTTAGCGCGAGCGCGCCGATGCGCTTTATGGATGCGCGCTCATCTGCAGGGAGTGCTTGCAACAACTGATCCACGGGCTGCAGCAACCCAGGCACCACAAATTCTGGAGCGATCTCAGCCCAAGGCAAGAGCACAAAAGCACGGGCTTGCAACAGCGGATGCGGAATCGTCAATCGCTGCCCACGCAATTCCAATTCACCGAATGCAAGCAGGTCGATGTCGATCGTGCGCGGGCCCCAAGCGACCGCTCGCACGCGTCCCAGGTCATGCTCAACTTGCAAAGCTAGCTCCATCAGCTCCATTGCACTTTGCTCCCAATGCACCTGCACAACGGCATTCAAAAACGCCGGCTGCTCTTGCAGGCCCCAAGGTGGCGTTTCGAAGACCGATGAACAACACAATGGCTTGCAACCCCTCGCCTTCAACGCCGCAAGTGCATTTTGCAATTGCGCCATTCGATCTCCTAAATTTGATCCCAATCCCAAAAAAACGGCTTCATTCATGCCCCAAAGCTAAGAATTTGACAGTAGCAGGATGCGTATCGGCACCCGAAAGCGTCGCTAAAAAGGGTTGCTGGACTATTTTGAATGCAGCACTCACATTTGGCATCAATATTCATGATTAATTAACAATCAATTAATTACATAAATACACAGAGCCACAAACTCGTATTTTCATGGAATTGTGGATGGATTGTGGAAAAGTTCGCGCAACTTTTTCCAGCGAGAAAAGGCAACTTGCATTTCAATCTAGGGTGGACATTGATACGGAAAATGCCTATGCTCGGAAGACGACAAGTTTATTATTATGATACGGAGACCTGCACGTATCAAGCTGAAAAGTTGACATCTCGCTATTTTCTGCGGAAGATATTGTTTTACGTACTTTTTGGAGTCGTCGCAGCCTTTGCTGGCAAATTTTATTTCGAACACTACCTCATCCAATTCAAGTCTAGTGAGCTCAATGCAGAAAATGAGCACCTGATGGCCCGCATGAATGAAGTCAACGGGAAGTTGGATCATTTTGAAAATCGGCTTTCTACCATCTATGAAAAGGAAAATGAGCTGTACCTGCCGATCATTGGCGAGCACATCATTCCCGTAAGTCGCTGGAAAGCAGGCACTGGTGGATCTGCGATTTTTGACAAATCGCTCAACAACGCGACCCGCAAGACGAGTCTGCGCATCACCAACCTTCAAGACAAACTCAAGCTACTCTCTGGCAGCTTGGCCCATGTCGAGTCCCGGGCAAACATGCTCGATGAAAACCTCGCCAACATGCCGAGCATTTTGCCGGTGAATGGCTCGCTCATGAGCGGCTTTGGCAACCGCAGCCATCCCGTCACGGGACAAACCAAATTTCATGAAGGCCTCGACTTCGCTTGCCAAATTGGAACACCTATCTATGCCAGCGGCAATGGCAAGGTCGAGCTCGCTGAGTCTGGCGAAAGCGGCTACGGCATCTGTATGAACATCAACCATCAAAACGGCTACAAAACTAAATATGCTCACCTTTCGCAAATGGTCGCCCGAAATGGGCAATCCGTGAAACGTGGACAACTCATCGCCTACAGTGGCAATACGGGACTGAGCACAGGCCCGCACTTGCACTACGAGGTGAGTTTCAAAGATGTAAAAACCGATCCGATCGATCATTTGTACATGGATCTGCCGCCGCAGGAATATGTACGCCTCAAGCTAGACAAATCCTCCGCGACCAAAGAGAAGGTCAAGGAAAAGCTTGTTGCCCCATCAATGGATTGACTTTCAGCCTGATTTAGGAAGCACATTCGACCGCGCAAAATCATGCGGATGGGACTTTTGCGCCTGTGACAAAAAAATCCGGGCATTTCATTCCCCCAAGCAACCTTTTGTCGCCCTTTTACATCTTGGTTTCAATGCAGGTGGGCCAAGCTGTGTCAAAATTCAGTACCCGCTGTAATAGGCTTGATTTTTGCAACGAAATCGGTTTCCAATGTGGGCGACAGAATCAAAGATGGCGACTGCCAAAGTTCATAAGATACAGCAACCCAAGGACCGCAAGTACATTGCGGACCACCTATTGCTGTCTGCAGACTTGCTAGAGCTGCTCACAGGTGATGAAACTGAGCCCAATCGATACCGCGAAGGCGCTGCACTGCTGCGCGTAGCACAAGATGCACTCGCGAAGGCGCCAACAATGGACGATCTTGCCGTTTTGGAATCCATTTCTGCGGATGTGTTGCTCGATGCGCACGCCTTGCTGCATACCGGCGACACGGAAATGCTCGAGCGCTTACGTGAGCGAATTCCCGAAAGCGTGCGTGCAATGCTGTCGCTCAATGGCCTTGGGCCTAAGCGCTTGCGCGTCGTCTGGAAAGAAATGGGCATACTAGACCTCGCCAGCCTCGCCCATGCCGTTACCGAAAATCGGCTGCTAGGTGCCAAAGGATTTGGCCCCAAAACCCAAGAAAAAGTGCGACTTGCCGTAGCCGCAGCCTTTAACAACCGCAGCAGCTTCAGCCTGCATGTGCTGCGCCCAATCGCTGTCGTGCTGGAGCACGAACTCCGCGAAATCGTGGGCGCAGATGCCCGCCTAGACTTCACAGGCGAGTACCGTCGCGGCTGCACAGTCTGCAATGGCATCGAGATGATCGCCGACCCAGACCACTACAAGGCGATTTTGCTCCACATGATCCAAAGCAATAGTTATGAAATCATGACAGCAGCAGCAGACATGGTCTATGCCAGGGTGCGCGACACTGAGATTCCACTCACATTTCATTTTCAAGCCCACAACTATTATTTGGAGCTCTTCCGCACGACCGGCAGTGCTGAGCATGTCGCACTGGTGCAAGTCGATCATCAAAAGCGCTATCGCTCAGAAGCTGAAATCTATGCAAATGCGGGACTCCCCTACTTTCCTGCCGCCCTGCGTGAAGGCAAGGATGAAATCAGAATTGCGCTGAAAGGCGGCCTGCCCAAGCTCGTGAACCATACCGATATCTGTGGACTGCTGCATGCGCACAGCACATACAGCGATGGCAGCGACAGCCTGGAGGTGATGGCATTGCATGCACAAGCGATGGGCTTGCAATACCTTGGTATCAGCGACCATGGCCCACAACATCCAAATGGACAGGGCATGCGCCCAGAGGCAATCAAATTGCAACACCGTGAAATCGATCGCCTGAATCAAAAGCTTGCACCTTTCAAGGTACTCAAAGGCATCGAGCTGGATATTTTAGAGGATGGCAGTCTGGGAATGAGCGCAATGGAACTTGCAAACTTTGATTTTGTGATCGCGGCCTTGCATGCAGATGAGGAATTGTCTCGTGCGGATGCTACCATCAGGCTCGTGCGGGCGATTCGCAATCCTTATACAACGATCCTAGGCCACGCAACCGGCCGACTGCTTTTTGGCCGAAATGCGCAACCAATCAACTTGGAAGCAGTCATTGAGGCCTGTGCTGTACACGACGTCGCCATTGAACTCAATTGCAATCCGCATCGCATGGACCTCGACTGGCAAGCGATCAGGCAGGCTGTGG
>JANPHP010000248.1:0-6375 GCA_031424495.1 Bacteroidota bacterium
CGGTCGCGGCGGTCGGCAGCAAGCAGGTGAGCAGCAATTGCAATGGGATGGCTCGACTTTGAACGGCGATGTTGCTGCTGCGGGCACTTATCTGTACACGATCACCGCAGGTGACAAGGCTGCGCATGGCAAATTGGTGAGGCTGCGTTGAGGCTCATCTAGCGAAGTAAAACGAAGTTTCAGGCGGGTTTAGAGCAGGAAATCAAAGGAATTGCCTTTGAGCTTTTCGTACTCTGCACTGTTGAATTGATACAGTTTGGCGGGCTTGTGGGGCACTCCTTGTTGCTTCTCTTCCAGTTCGAGGAGAATGCCGCGGCTCATGATCTTGCGCCGAAAGTTGCGCTTGTCTAGGCTCGCGCCCAAAATGTCTTCATAGAGCTTTTGAAGATGCCCGAGCGTGAACTTCTGTGGCAACAATTCGAAACCAATCGGCTCCACACGTGCTTTGTTTTTGAGGCGACTCAGGGCTGCGGTCAAGATTTCATTGTGGTCAAATGCCAGCTCAGGAACTTGAGAAACAGGGTACCACTCCGCGCTGCGCGCATAATAAGCAGGAGCGGGCTTGAACTTGTCGAGGCGCACAAGTGAATAGTAGCCCACCGTGACGACGCGTGCGTCGGGATCGGAACGCATGGAACGCAACCAAGCCAAGTCTTCTTCCTTGGTCACCCGTGAGGGGTCGCCAAAGGCAGCGAATTGCTCCAAATAGATATTTTCCAGGCTAGTGAGTGCCTTGAGCACGCGCATGGCACTTTGATCCAAATTCTCATTGTCGTAGATCAAATCACCCGGCAACATCAGCGTGCGCTGTTGATCGCTGGTCGACTGATCGTCGGGCAGACCCCGCTCGATGAGCAAAACCTTGAGCTCCTCAAAGTCAAATCCAAAGATCACACAGTCCACCGAGACATGGGGATTGAGTTTGCCGTGGAGTGGACTAAAGCCGGGCATAGAAGTATTGAGGCGTTCCTGCATTATTGAGGGCACAAAAAAACAAAAAATATCCGTCTCCCACGAATATTTGTTTGCATTAGTGTCATAATGACACTAACTTCCGTGCCGATTTGATGAATGCGTAAAATGGCTTTGCAGATTGAAAAAATAGGGGTCCTCACATCGGGGGGCGATGCACCTGGCATGAATGCCTGCATTCGTTCAGTGGTGCGCGCTGCGGCCTATTACCAAAAAGAAGTGGTTGGCATCACCAAAGGCTATTACGGACTCATCAACGGCTCCTATGCCGATATGCCCGCGCGTTCCGTGGGAAATATCATTCACCGCGGCGGCACGATGCTCAAGAGTGCACGTTGTGAAGAGTTCAAAACGAAAGAAGGTCGGCAGCAAGCCTGGCAAAATCTCAAAGAAAAGGGCATCGATGGTTTGGTCGTGATCGGCGGCAATGGCACTTTTTCAGGGGCACATATCTTTCATGAGGAGTATGGCATTCCCGTGATCGGCATTCCAGCCACGATCGACAATGACTTGTTTGGCACAGATTTCACGGTTGGTTTCGATACCGCCACCAATACGGTCGTGCAAGCCATCGATCAGATCAGGGACACCGCAGCATCACATGGCCGCTTGTTTTTCATCGAGGTGATGGGACGGGACTCGGGTTTTATTGCCCTACAAAGTGTCTTGCTGTTGGGGCTGAGGCGTTGGTGATTCCTGAACGAGCAGCCTCCATCGAGGATCTCGTGCGCGTGCTAGACCGCAACTGGAAAAGCAGCAAGTCATTTAGCCTCGTGATCGTCGCAGAGGGCGGCGAGAGCGGGCGGACCTACCAAATTGCTGATGCAGTCAATAAGAAATTGAATTACTACGATACCAAGGTCACGATCTTGGGACATATTCAACGTGGCGGCAGTCCAAGTTGTTTGGATCGCGTGCTTTCCAGCCGCCTCGGTGTGGCGGCGGTCGAGGGCTTACTCGAAGGTCGCCAAGATGTCATGGTCGGCATCGCCAACAACAAGGTCTCTCATACGCCGTTTGCAGAAGCCATTTCCAAAGGCCGCGTGATCGACGATGATCTTTTGCGCATCGCCCATATCCTTTCCATCTGAATTTCTGAATACAATATGATACTGATAGCTGATAGCGGTTCTACCAAGTGCGACTGGAAGTTGCTGAATGAGGGGCAAGCCATTTTGGATGTGCCGACGATGGGCTTCAATCCCTATTTTCACGATGCAGAGACCATCGAGCGCGCACTGCGCGAACGCAAGGATCTCATGGAATATGCTGATCGGGTCACACAGGTGTTCTTCTACGGTGCAGGCGCTTCCAGCTCTGAGCTCAAAGCGATTGTGCGCACCGGGCTCAAGTCGGTTTTTGTGAATGCAAAAATCAACGTAGGCCATGACCTCGATGCGGCAGCGCTCTCTACCTACGAGGGCGTGCCCCATATCGCCTGCATTTTGGGCACGGGCTCCAATTCCTGCTTTTTTGATGGAGAGGCCATTTATGAAGAAGTGCCTGCGCTGGCTTATATCCTTGGTGACGAGGGTGGCGGCAGCTTTTATGGCAAACGCCTGCTTGCAGATTTTTTTTACAAGCGCATGCCCGTTCATTTGGCGGCACAGTTTGGCGTCAAGTACAATATGAATATGAAAACGATGGTGGAGAAGGTGTATACCGAGCCCAATGCCAACGTCTACCTTGCTTCGCTCTCCAAGTTTTGTTCTGAGCATCGCAATGAACCCTATATCATTGCCATGATCCAAGAGGGCATGCGCAAGTTTATCGACATCCATGTGACTTGCTACGCCAACCACAAATTGGTGCCTGTCGATTTTGTCGGATCGATCGCCCATTACTTTGAAGATCAATTGCGTGCAGTTGCTGCCGAGTTTGGCATCCACGTCGGTCAAGTGGTCAAGAAACCGATCCAAGGCTTGGTCAACTACCACTTGCAGTTCACGCTTGCGCAGGTAAATTGAGGCCTTGCGCCAATTCTGTTTTCGTTTGATCGTCCAAACACCTTAATTTTCGGCATGAGCCAGAAAAATTCGTCAAGGCGTAGAAAAAGCAGCGGCCTAGGGGATTGTGTTTCCTTTACCTCGGAAGGACAATCCTTTACCATCACCGCTACCCACGGTTGGTTGCGCATCGACCTGTGGGCCGATGGATTGGTGAGGGTGCGCGCAGGCAGGCTGGGGGAGGTCATCGACGATTTTTCCTATGCCGTTGTGGGGCAGGCGACAGAGACCACCGCCACCTTTGCAGACCTTGGCGATCATTTCCTTTTGCAGACGGCCGTTTTGCGCTTGGAGATTTGGAAAGCTCCCCTGCGCATTTGCCTGCGCGACTTGCAAGGGAATGTGATCCAAGAAGACGATACCTTTGGCATCCAATGGCTAGGTCAGGAGGCTACGGTTTACAAGCGCCTGCAAACTGGTGAACGATTTTTGGGTTTGGGCGAAAAGACGGGACCGCTCGACAAGCGCGGTCGCGCTTACGTGAATTGGAACACGGATCATTTTGGCTACGGCCCCGATTCCGACCCCTTGTATGCGTCGATTCCGTTTTTCATAGGCGTTCATTCCCAGGGCGCCTACGGCTTTTTCCTCAACAATTCCTACAAGAGCACATTTAACTTTGGTGCCTCGAGCGATCGATTTGCTTGGTTTGCCGTGGAGGATGGGCAGATGGATTATTTCTTGATTCATTATCCGACCATTCCACAAATTCTCCAGGCATACGCGTCCATCACCGGCACAATGCCCATGCCACCGAAGTGGGCTTTGGGTTTTCAGCAGTGCCGATACAGCTATTATCCTGCTGCCGAAGTGCTGCGCATCGCCCAGACTTTCCGTGAAAAGCAGATCCCAGCCGATGTTTTGTACCTCGACATCCACCACATGGATGCCTTCAAGGTCTTTACTTGGCATCAAGACTATTTCCCTAATCCTCAGGAACTCACGGCACAACTGGCTGAATTGGGTTTCAAATTGGTGGTGATTGTCGATCCAGGAATCAAAGTAGAGCCAGGCTATGCGCCCTACGACAGCGGTCTCACCGAGGGCCACTTTGCGACCTTGCCCGATGGCGCGGTCTATCAGGGGCAGGTTTGGCCCGGTTGGAGTCATTTTCCAGATTTCACGGCGGCCAAGACCAGGGCATGGTGGGGAGCGCAATTGTCGGCCTACACCGATGCTGGGGTCAGTGGCTTTTGGAATGACATGAATGAACCGGCCGCTTGGGGGCAGCACTTGCCCAATCTCATCGAATTTGACTTTGAAGGGCAAGGCACGAGCTTCAAAGAAGCTCGCAATGTCTATGGCATGGAGATGGCACGCGCAACCCGTGAGGGTGTCGAGGCCCTGCTGCCCGATCAGCGCGTTTTTAACCTGACACGGGCAGGTTTTGCCGGCATTCAGCGGTATGCTGCTGTCTGGACTGGCGACAACACGAGTTCCGAAGAACATATGTTGGCGGGCGTGCGGCTGGTGAGCAGCCTTGGGCTGTCGGGCGTCGCCTTTGCGGGTTACGACATTGGCGGCTTTGTGGGCGAGCCTAGCCCCGCCCTGTACGCAAGGTGGATGGCCTTGGGCTCATTTGCGCCTTTTTTCAGAGCGCATAGCATGATCAATTCAAGGGATGCTGAGCCATGGGCCTTTGGCGAAGAGGTTGAGGATATCGCCCGCAACTACATTCGCCTGCGCTATCGCCTCATGCCCTATCTCTACAGCGCATTCTACGAGGCTGCGACAACTGGCATGCCCATCGTGCGCAGCTTGGCCATTGATTGGCCGCAAGACCCCAAGGTCTATCAGCAGCCTTATGACAATAGCTTCCTGTTTGGACCTGCCATTTTGGTCATTCCGCTAGCGTCTCATCAAAAATTGGCCAAGGTTTATCTGCCTGAAGGCGCTTGGTTTGATTTTTATGATGACAAATTGCATCAGGGTGGGAGCGAGCAGATTGTCGAACCGACCATCGAACGCATGCCCATTTACGTGCGTGCAGGTGCCGTGATACCAATGCAAAGCCCAGTGCAATCCACTTCGGAGGCGCATGAAGGCATTTTGCACCTGCATCTCTATGCTGGTGAGCAAGTGCAAAGTAGCGTGTGGTACGACGATGATGGCAGCTCGGGCGCTCACCTATCAGGTGGCTATGCGCGGCGCACGCTCGTACACGATGCTACAAGGAAGCAATTGGTCATTGAGGCTGTAGAAGGGCATTTTCAAAGCACATTTCACCATGTGAGGCTGCATTTCCACGGCCTTCAAGGCTTGCAAGCAGCTAGTCTCGATGGCGTGAATCTGCCGATTGCGCATGAAGATTTCCGATTGGTAGAGCCTGTCTCGCGATTTGATCCCTTCATGCCGCCGCTAGGGGAGGTGGTCGCCGTGACCGATTTGCCTTATGTAGATTTCCCGCTGCTGCCTACGCGCATGCAGCTCACCTATCATTAAGGATGTGGCCGATTTTTCGGCTCAATATTTGTAAAGGCAAAAGGGCATTATTTTTGTATTTTGCCTTCTCATTTTGTTGTCCAATTTTCGGGTATGAATTTCAAAGCCAACATTGCCTTGCTGTTTTTGTTTCTCGCAGGCATGTGCCTGCGCAGCCAAGCTCAAAACGGTGCCTACGGCGCCTATGAGGACATTCAGCAATATTTTTATGCGTTTGAAGCTGGGCAGACCGAGCAATTGGAGGCGCTCAAGGTGCGCGAATACCAAGTGGGTCGCAACCATATTGCCTACGTGAACAACCAAGGTCAATTCAAGCTATATGAAAAGGGCTACAATAAAACGCTTTCTGAAAACACGCCAGAGTTTTTCAAGGTCACTGACCATCTCTTGATTTTTGGGGTGGGAGGTAGCCTTTGGGTGTATGAAAACAAGCGGGCGCAACAGGTCGCGAGTTTTGTGCGCGATTATGTCGGTGGCGACAGCATAGTCGCCTTCAACAACATGAACAACAATTTTGTCGCCTATTACGGTGGCCGCAGCCGCACATTGGAGGTTTTTAACGTGACCGGATTGGCAGGCAGCAAAAATGTATTGGCTTATCTCGACAACCTGGAGCAGTTTCAAGCTTATCTCTATGGACAAAAGACATTACTAGATGCCAATCCGCCAAAGGAATACAAGCTCGGCCGCAACACAATCGCCTACGTTGATTTTTATGGTCGTTTCAAGATCTTTCACAAGGGCAATATCATCGAAGCCGACCCATTTGCACCCCGGCAGTTTGAAGTCGGTGACGACATGGTTGCCTTCATCAACCGCAACGGGCAGTTCATGGTCTTTGACGATGTCCAGCAGAGCATTCTCGCCGCGTAGAAGCTCAACGAGGGACCGCTTGGCGCGGGCGAGATGCTCTGGATCACCGGCGACTGCGACCGCGTCGGAGAAGATCGCAATG
>JANPHP010000249.1:0-13939 GCA_031424495.1 Bacteroidota bacterium
TATCGCCTTGCCCAGCGACACGCAGTTGGTGTGGTAGGGCGGCAGTGTGGCGCTTATGTGCAGCCACTTGTAGTCGGCGAGCTGCTTGGAGTACATCCGCACCATCTCCTTGAGCAGGTGTTGGTGGGGTGTGCGAAGCACCTTGTTCAGGTCGTATTTCGGCGAACCGTTTTTCTTGGTGCCGATGACATGGCCCGCGTTGTGGGCCGCGATGGCCGACTCCACGAGCGGCCACGAGGTTTTCCAGTTTATAGCAAGCATGGGGTCAGCGATTGGTTTCGAGGCTTTTGAGCAGGGCGTTGACCGATTCCTGGCTGACGAGCCATTGGCCCTTCACTCCGGATGCCTGGACTCCCCTCAAGAATGGTTCGTCGGGGTTGACCAGCTTGCGCCTGACAGAATATGTGCTGAGCCTGAGCATCCTTGCGACCTCGGAGACCGTGTAGAAGAGGGGCTTTGGAGACTCCTGCAACTCATGGATTTTGACATTGATGAATGCCTTCACCCGCGTCTCGAAAGCGAGGAGGTCTTCAAGTGTGATGACTGTTTGGGCCATGCCATTTTCATTTTTAGTGTTGGCAAAGCAAGTCCCAAGTGCACCCCAAAACCACCCAAAATCCCCGTTTCTCAGGGTTTTGGGAAATTTTGGGAATTTTGCATTTTCTGCATTTTTTGCATTTTCTGCGTTTTTGGAGTTTTTGGGGTTTTTGGAGTTTTTGCAGAATCGTGGGAAAAGCAAAAAGGATGGCGGACAGCAAGGCCACTCGGTGACGACGTAAACGCGGTCTGCATCCTATGGGCCTTGAAGCACTTGTTCATATTCCTTCTTGAAAAAAATTGGCTGGAAATTCCGTGGAACTCCCAGCCAATTGACCTCCCTTAAAATAGCTTCCCGTTAGGCAAGCTTCATCATGACCGGGTGCGGATCGGTCGGCACCAAGTCGATCTTGGCCATGAAGGCATCCATCCGCCCCATTTCCCTGCTTTTTTGCGAATCAACCACCCTTGCATATACTTGGGTGATCGACAAGTTTGAGTGGCCCAAGACATGGCTCACGACCTCTATCGGCATGCCGACCTCAAGCGCCATGATGGCAAAGGTATGCCGCCCGCTATGGAAGGTGATGTGCTTGTCGATCTTGGCGATTTCCATGATTTCCTTGAGCTTGTTGTTCACATGCCCATTCACATAAACCTTTCCATGAAAGACACTGGCAGCACCCGGTTCGAGGTTTAGCACCGACCGCAGTGGTGCATTGATGGGGATGCGCAATGGCTCGGATGTCTTTTTCATGACGATGCTCAGGTAGTTGCCGTGAAAGTCGCTGGGCCTCAATTTCGCAATGTCCGAGAACCGCAGCCCACAAAAGCAGGATGCAAGGAATTGTTGAAGACAATGGTGGTGCGAGTCCTTGATCCCGAAGTTGTATTTCGCTGGGAGGCTCTCCGAGCGGAAGGAGCCTGAAAGGTACATTTGGAGCAGCCGGGTCAGTTCCTCGCTGGTGAGGTAGTGTTTTTCGACCGTCTGCCATTTCAGCTTCTTGAAGTGGGTGAATGGATTGGCTTGGATGTCGCCATGCTTGGTGGCGTAGGCCATGATCTTTTGCAAATACCACATCATCGATAGTATGGTGTTGCTTTTGTAATTCCCTGCCGAGAATAGCCATTCCTGATACTCCTCAAGCCAGCGGGTTGTGACATCTGCAAGGTCAGTGTCGGGGTCGAACCGCCTGATCGCAGCCATGTAGGAATTGTAGCCCTTCACGGTGCCGGGTGCCACCTGTGCAGCCTCGCAGTCCCGCCGCCAAATGCAATAATCGATCAGTTTTGACTTGGAGCCGCCCAACAACTTCCTTTGCACCGCCGCGAAAGTCACCGACTCGCCCTTGCCTTGCAGGTCGAGGATGAGCTTGTCGAGGGATGCCTTTTGGGCAGCGAGCTTGGACGCGATCTCCCTGCCATTCGGAAGCCCGGACACATTGAGCTTCACCTGTTGCTTGGCCTTGTCCCAAAACTTTGCCGGGATGGCGATTCCCGTGGGAAAGGTTTTTATCTTGCGTTCAATCGTGAGCCGCAAGTAGATTGTCTGGGTGCCATCCTTCTTGATGCTGGCATCTTGGTAGGCCGCCGTGGTGACCGATTTTGAAAGCTGTTTCATAAGGTGTTTTAAAAGCTGTGAAGATTGAATGATCCTTAAACGATTCCCAAACAAATCCGCAACCCAAGTGCGGATTGTGCGAAAAAATCTTTCAATCACAGGGCTAAAACCTCCTTTTTTTACAGATGTGCGATGCAGTAGTGCATCATGTTGCTAGTGCATTCTCAATTCCCAATTATCCATTGTCGATTGTCCATTATCCATTATCCATTATCCATTGTCCATTGTCAATGGCATCCCTTGCACCACCTGCGCTTATGGACCATCATGTCGCTGGGGTCGTCTTCGCAGGTGCTGTCTGGGCAATTGGTGGTGTAGGCGATGTGCAATTGCTCAAGGTATTCCTTTTCACAGGCACCGTTTGCGGTATAGGCGTTGATGGCATAGCCGCGCCTGGTCCAACGCTTTAGGTAGGCGGTGGTGAGCATGCAGTGATTGGGCTCGATGATTGCGCATTTATTTTTCTTGGCGAATCTCGGCGATAACAAAATGGCCAACCTGGCCAGCAAGACCTTGCTCGTCGGGTCACGGTTCATGGCATACGAAAGCACGACTTGGTCTGAACGCTTGCGGACTTCCTTCAATACCTCTGGGTAAAATGTCGAAACGAAAAAATAATTGAACAGCGTGTCGCCGATCTCTTTGTCCCGACGATTCACCCCCGCCATAAGCGTGCTCACGGCCTTGGAAGTCTCGTCCCCATGCGGCTTGAAATCCAGCTCCAGCATGAATTTGCGCCCTTCGACATACACCAATTGCATCAGTGTATCGACCAATTCGCCAAACTCGGTCACATACACCTCACCCAATCGCGTGTCACGCAGCGGGTAGCTGCGCAACGCTTGCAACGTGAGTTCGCCCACGGTCGCATCACGCTCGGTCTGCAAAATGCGGCTGATTTTCTCATCGTGAAACAGCACCAGATAGCCGTCGCTCGTCAGTTGCAGGTCGATCTCCATCGCTGTGATGCCGCGCGTACGGATGTTGTTGCAGATGACTTCGAGCGTATTCTCGGGCCCGTAGGCATAGCCGCCCCGGTGCGCGAAGTGCAATTGGTGAAAATTTTCAGGCAAAAATAGCGCCGGAACATGCTGCGCCCGCGCCACTTGGCTCACGAACAGCAGGACAAACAAGTAAACAAAACGCATTTAGTTCTTAGTTGATGCGCCACAATTTCTGCTGAAATTTGAATGCAAACAAACGCCGCATCCTCAAAAATGCTCCACCCGCAGCACCTTGCATTCCCCCTTGCGGGTCCATGCCTTCAAGATCAGCATGCCCACGGGCAGCTCGCCCAGCGCCAATTTCACCTCGCGCATGCCGTTCACACGCACTTGTGCGAGCAGGCGACCGCTCAGGTCATACCACTCCACGCGCTCCACGACCACTTGATCGCCGGCATACAATGTAGTGTAGGCCTGCGCAGGATTGGGGCCGATGTGAATAGCGTCGCGGGCATCGGTGGATGCAGATGCCGAGGTGGCGTCATACAAATGCAGCGCTTCCTTGAAACATGGGATCATATTGGCGGCGGTGGCGGGCAGGCTGTCAAACATGCCGAAGTCGCTAGGCGCTACACCGCCCCAATCCCAGTAAAGCGCATGCAAGCCATTGTCGGCGATGAGTTGGCCGAGCAGGGCGATCCAGCTGCAGCGGGATGCAGGATCCGCAAATTTGCCTACGCCAAATTCGCCCATAAAGACAGGCAGCCCGTGCGTGTCGCGCCAATTCACGGCTGCATCAATGCTCGACCGCAGCAATGCATCGTCGCCGAGCAGCGGAAAGGGCACACCTGAAGGGAAATTGGGTGTCATCCATGTAAATCCTTGGTGCGTGAAATAAAGCGGCTCGTAGGTGTGGAAGGTATAAATGAGATTGGTGTCGGCGTAGGGGCTGAATGTGAGGTAGCTCGAACCTATGCTCGCCGAATGCGGGCCGCAAACCAGCGTATGCTGCATGTCGTAGTGGCGGATGGTATCGATGCAAGCCGTGTTCACGGCATCGGCATACTGCGGTAGCACGCCGACGGGCGGCTCGTTCAGGACCTCAAAAAAGTAGCGTTCGGGATCGAGCGCAGCATAGTGCTGCACGACCTGCCGCCACATGGCCGTCATCGGCGGGATTTTGTCCGCGTAATTGCCATTGGTGATGTCCCAGCCATGTTGGTTCACGATGATGAGATTCATTTGCAACGCATCCGCCCAGCCGATCACCGAGTCCAACCAAGCAATGCCCGGCGATCCAAAATTGACGGTATAAGGGGGAATAGTATCGGTGATCAATGCGAAGCAGAAGGGGAGGCGCAGGGTCGACATGCCTGCATCCTTCATCGCTTGCAGGTCGGCCTGTTGATATTTGCCCGGCTGCGGCCAATTGGGAGCCATCCAATAAGCCTCCAGCCAATTGGTGATGTTCGCGCCCATGCCAAAGCGCGCCTCGCGTTGATGTGCAAGCGATTGTGCTCGCACACATGTGAGCAAGCCGAGCAGGAGCAAAAGCGAGATGCTGCGTTTCATGGGAATGAAGATAGGGAATTTGAGTGGATTTTGTGCTGTTGGTGGGATTGGGATTCAGGGCCACCGCATAAGAACTGCGAGCGGTCCCGCACCCTAGGTGCGGGAGCCGCATGCTGATGCGACGCGAGCCTCTGGCGAGAGAGGTGATAATTGAAATGCACACAATTCGATTTGGCCTTGCAAACCTTGCCTATCGGCTAGCACATTCCTCGATTTTCACCAAGGGCGCAATTTATTTGCATGCGAGGTTATGAACAATGGCTTTTTGTCCCATTCTCTAAAAGCCATGTCCCACAAAAAACATGCCCCGATCGCAAGATCGGGGCATATTCCAATTTCATAAAACCCTCTGATTAGGCTTCTGCTTCGCCTTCGCCAGCTTCTGCTGCGGAGGCCTCGACCTGCGGCTCGGCTGCTGCCTCTACCACCGGCGCTGCCGCTTCCTCAACATGCGTTTCGGCTGCTGCCTCGACCACAGGTTGCGATTTCGCAGCCTCTTGGCCTGCTTTCATCTCCTTGATCTTGCGCTTGATTTTTTCGATCTCGGCCTTCTCGTTGTCGATTTGGCCTTGGATCTGGGCACGTAGGCCATCACCGCTTTTGCCTTTGGAGATGTAGAGGATATTGGTCTCGTAGGAGTCCACTTTTTCTTGGATCACTTGGATCTTGATGCGCATGCGGCGCATTTCGTCCTCTAGCGGGTCGCCTGTGCTGCCGGCATTGCCACGACCGCGGTTGGCATCGTTGCCACCGCCGTAGTTGCCGCCGCCACCACCGCCACCGCCACGGCGTTCGCCACCGCCGCCGCCACCTTGGCCACGACGCTCGCCACCACCGCCACCTTGGCCACGGCGTTCGCCGCCGCCACCACCTTGGCCACGGCGCTCACCGCCGCCACCGCCGTATCCGCCACCGCCGCGTTGGCGGGTTTTCTCAAAGTAGGAACCCAAAGCATCGCGGTAGGCGCCGTTGATCTTGTCCTTCTGTTTGAAGGGCACGTGTCCGGTTTCTTTCCACTTGGCTTGGATGGCTTCCATCTCCTCGGCGTGGTCTGCAGGATTGTCAGATCCGATCACGGACTCAACTTGAGAGATCAGGTCGAGCTTGATTTTGAGGTTTTCCTCAAACTCGCTCTTACTTGCGCTCATTGCGGCCGTCTTGCGGTCAAAGAATGCGTCGCAAGCCGTGCGGAACCGTTTCCAGAGCTTGTTGCTGTAGCGCTCGTGGATCGGGCCTGTGTTTTTCCATTCTTCTTGAAGATGCTTCAAGATTTCGGCGGTCTCCTTGTAATCCTCGTTGTTCATCACAGCCTCTGCTTTTTCGCAGATGGCGGTTTTCTTCACGAGGTTCTCGGCGCGCTCGTCGTCAAAGGTTTTGAAGAATTCTTGCTTGCGGGCAAAGAATTGATCGCACTCTGAACGGTATTCTTTCCAAAGCTCTTTGTTTTGCTCTGCAGGGCCTGGGCCGATCGTTTTCCACTGCTCTTGGAGGTCCAAGATTTCCTTGGTCACGTCGTTCCAATCCTTGGGGCGGCTGCCTGTGAAGCCATGGAAACTCTTGAGTTTCTCAAGAATTGCCGTTTTCTTCTCGGCATTTTCGCCTTTTTGAGCGTCCTGCACTTCATAGTAGCTGGAACGCATTTCGTAAAAGCGATCCAAAACGTCGCGGAAAGCGGCATTGGTCGACTCGTGGTCCTCGCGGGGCACGTGGCCGATGGTGCGCCAGAATTCTTGGATCTGCTTCACGCGATCGCTGCGCTTGGCCCACTCCTCGCGGGGAGTCGTGTCATCTGCAGGGATGAGGCGCTCGATCTCGTCGATGATTTTTTTCTTCTCGTCGAGGTTGAACTTGCGGTCATAGTCCAGCAACTCCTGGTATTGACTGCGCAGGTTGTAGAAGATATCGAGGAAGTGACGGTAGGTTTCATTGAATGTGATGACATCCTTTTGCATCACCCATCCGATCTCACGCCACTGGTTTTGAATCTCCCTGACCTCATTGATCTTGGTCACTTGCTCCTCGGTCACGATGGCCTTGAGGCGCTCTAGAAGATCCTTTTTCTTGGTGGAGTTCTCTTCTTTTTCCTTTTCGCGCTCTGCATAGTAAACCATGCGCTTCTTGTTGAAGCGCGCGAGAGCTGTATTGAAGCGGCTTACGAGGGAGTGCTCGACCGTCTCAGGGTCGATTTTGCTCTCGAAGCTCTTCTTGATATTGGCGATTTTGGACACAAACTCAGCCACATCACCGCGGGTGGCAATGCTCTCCATGAGCAAGCACAATTCCTGTGGATTTGCCTTCTCCACGACAGAGTCCAAGTTTTCCTCGTCGCCGAGAATCTCTTGCAACAGTGTGTTGGCGGCATTTTCACCTTTGTCTTCGGTGTAGTCCACGTGTGGATATTCCTCTTCGGCGCCGTCTACGAGCACGAGATCGACGGGGGGCACTTCCTCATCGTGGGCTTCGGGAGCCTCGATGTGGGCCACATCGGCGATTTCTATGGGCGTGACTTCTGGATGCGCGACCTCTTCTGCCGCTGCCTCTGCAGGCGTGTCAGCAGTTGGTGCTTCGGCGAGGGTTGCCACCTCATCAGCGGCCGCTACAGTTGTATCGTCTTGGGAGACAGCCTCTTCAGCAAGTGCATCCTGTGACTCAACAGCCAATTCTGGCGTGCTGGTTTCAAGTTGCGCAGCTGGAGGAGTCGCTTCAGACGTCACTTCAGGCGTCGATTCGAGGTTGACTGGCTCCATTTCAGAGCCGTCGGGAGTGTGCGGATTTTCCTGTTCAGGTACCATCAAGATCAGATAGCGTTTCTAAGATTGCTGTATCGTACAGCTTTGGATTTACATCAAATTTAGTGGGTTGTGCGGATATTCACAGATGAATCTGCGAAATCTATTTTACCCAATTTTTTTTCGTGTCATTTCGTCCAAGCGAGGACATCCTCTTTGTTCGGATTCGGCAGACCCATCTTGGTCTTTTTGTTGAATCCGCAGAGGTCGTTGTGCAGCTTGTTGGGGTTGGCAGCCTTGAGATCGGGCATGCTGGCGATGCCGAGCTTGCGCAAGGCGTCCATCCATTCCAGCGGTACGCCGGCCTCCAGAAACTCCTCGTTGGTGATGCCTTTGATTTTTTTCTCGGGCTTCATTTGGGGGAAGAAGAGGACATCTTGGATGCTCGGCGAATTGGTCATGATCATCGACAAGCGGTCGATGCCGATGCCCAAGCCTGCTGTTGGCGGCATGCCATACTCCAAGGCGCGCAAAAAGTCCTCGTCGAGCAGCATGGCCTCGTCGTCGCCACGCTTGCCGAGCTCGAGCTGCTCTGCAAAGCGCTCGCGCTGATCCACGGGGTCATTGAGCTCAGAAAATGAGTTCAAGATTTCCTTGCCATTGCAGATCGCTTCAAAGCGCTCGACCATGCCGGGCTTGGTGCGGTGCTTTTTGGCCAGGGGGCTCATCTCCAGTGGGTAGTCGGTGATGAATGTAGGCTGGATGAGCTTGGCTTCACAGGTCTCGCCAAAGATCTCGTCGATCAGCTTGGCCTTGCCCATGGTGTCGTCGATCTCGACACCGACTTGCTTTGCGGTGATGCGCAAGGCAGCTTCGTCCATTTCAGAAATGTCGATGCCGGTGAAGTGGGCGATTGCCTCAAACATCGTGTAGCGCTTCCATGGCCGCGCAAAGTTGATTTCATGCTCGCCTACGCGCACGATGGTGCCACCTGTGACGTCGATTGCAACCTTCTCGATCATTTCTTCGACCGTGTCCATCATCCAATAGTAGTCTTTGTAGGCTACATAGAGCTCGATTTGCGTGAACTCAGGGTTGTGGAAACGGGACATGCCCTCGTTGCGAAAGTCTTTTGAAAATTCATACACCCCGTCAAATCCGCCCACGATGAGGCGCTTGAGGTACAGCTCGTTGGCGATGCGCAGGTACAGCGTCATGTCGAGCGTGTTGTGGTGGGTCTTGAAAGGGCGGGCAGCTGCGCCGCCATAGAGCGGCTGCAAAATGGGGGTTTCGACCTCCAAATAGCCTTTGTCATTCAGGTAATCGCGCATGCTCTGCACAAGCTTGGTGCGCTTGCGAAAGGTCTCGCGCACTTCTGGGTGCACGATCATGTCCAGGTAGCGCTGGCGATAACGCTGCTCGAGCTCCGTGAAGCTGTCATAGAGCTTACCGTCCTCGACTTCCTTGCGAAAGCTGATCTGGCGCAGTGTTTTTGTAAGTATGGTGAAGCTGTGCACGTGCACAGATGTTTCACCAGTCTGGGTCACAAACACATAGCCTTCTATGCCGATGATGTCTCCGAGAGAAATGAGTCGCTTGAAAACGTCGTTGTAGAGCGTCTTGTCTTCGCCGGGGCAGATCTCGTCGCGGTTGAAATAGAGTTGTATGCTGTCGGTCGTGTCTTGCAAGACCGCAAAAGACGCCTTGCCCATGATGCGTTTGGTCACGACGCGGCCTGCCATCTTTACATTGGCAAATTGTTCAGCTTTTTCGGGAGTGAAATCGCGCAAGATGTCTTGCGCGTAGGCGTTGACCTCAAAGCTGGCAGCTGGATAGGGCTCGATGCCCAAATCCCGCAGCTCCTGCACTTCTTTCCGGCGCTGCAGCTCCTGGTCGTTCAATTGTTGTTCCATTCGAAGCAAAAAATTTTGGCGCAATTTAAGGACAATAATTGGTTTGGTGGGAAATATAGGCGCTGTGCAGGCGGGATAATGGTAGAGTTTAACATTGAAAATTGCTGGATCGCAATTCGAATGCAGCATTTGTATATCTTGCACTGAGCATCAAGCTATTTTTCCGTATTCTGAAATCATGAATTGTAAAGCTGTGAAGGTGAATTTGCGATACTGCCTCTTGTCGTCGTTGTTGTTTTTATTTTTTGCTGGCAAGGTTGCTGCGCAGCGGGATTCGCTGATCGGTACCTATTGCAATGTTTTTTATGTCACTTCTGATGCGCCTGAAATCTTGCCTTTTAATGACAAGTGTTTCGTTTCAGAGGAGTATGAGATCAAGGATCCCACCAATGTGCGTGCGGTGGGCCCGATTGAGGGTACCCTCGATCTCTTTGAGCGGTATCAGTGGCTCATTCATTTTTACCTGCCCACCGTGCGTGAGGCTGATCGTTTGTTGATCAAAACGCCCGCTGATTTTTATTCGAAGTCACTCAAGATGAAAACGGGGCAATTTTTTGTGACCATCTCAGACAACCGAAGCTCCACAAGGTTTGATCCCATCATGGACAATGTCGATTTTGCAGCGGTGAGCGGCAGTGCCAAAGTGGTCGAATGGGAGCCTGCAAAGGCAGGTGAACCTTTTGCCAGCTACAAGCTTCAAATGGATTTGCGATTTCAGCAAATCGATCGCAGCCAAGGCAGTCCTAAATTTACCGGAGATCCGATTCGTATCAAAATGATGATGGTGATCGAGCCCAGGGAGTGAGGCTCACTCTGTCTCACACTGATTCACAATTCCTGCATTCATGTTCTGCACGGCCACTGAAAACAGCTTGGCAAGAAACCTGCCTGTGCGTGAGCTTTGCATGTGAAAGTCAAAATCCAGATTCTTCACCTGCGTCTTACGGTCATCGATGCAGGTCTCAAAAACAAACCGCCGCTCTCCGCTCAAGGGATCAAATAGTTCTATGCGAATCCGAGCGGTCTTCACGACGATCTGCTCAGTGATGATGCGGTTGCTGCGCGAATAAACCGAGGAGGTTTTGTAGCTGCCGAGGATGAAAGGGTTCACGACCATGATGTAGTCTGTGCCTGCAAACCGCTGCCCGATTGCCCCCAAAGTGTGGTCGTCGGCCGAATATTGCTCGATAAAGGCTTGCGCCAGCTCGGGAAACTCGTTCAAGAAATAGACTGAGTCTGCCAGTGCAGGCTTGCGCAGTTGTTGCGAAAAAAGCGTGCCCAGCGCTACCAGCGTTTGCAGCTTGATGTTTTCAATCTCGGCGGCATCGCCCTCATCGCTCTTGATGAACTGCGAAAGCGGAATGCGGTAATTGTCATCAAAACTGAAATGCTTCTTGGAGAAATAGACCGCTACGCGTTTGCCCTTGAGTGGCTCCGTCATGGAGGCATCGGTTTGCGCATGTAGCGCTATGCTGCAAACGAACAGCAAGCCAAAAAACAAAATCCCGATGCGCAGCAGCTGCATATCAATAACTGTGTGAGACGAGTTCCTCGCGATAAATGCGGCTCGACTCATCGATTTGCACCTGCCCATTGATCACCTGTTCCTCATAGTATTTATAGTAGCCAACGATCTTGCCGATCTTGGGGGCATAGATCTCATAGGCATGCTCGATCAGGAAAAAGGGCGGCGCTGGTCCACCAGGCACTTTGACCACAGGCATTCTGAAAGGCACTTGCAATACAAAAACGCAATGCTCATAGGTCGTGCCTTGCACGGTCACGGTCGTGTCAATGTTGATGAACTCATAGGTTTGCACATCGTGATCGTTGTACAGGTTACCGTTCCATGTGCTGCCTTTGTAAGGCGGCCATCTCAGTACCAGTTTGCGGGTATTGCCTTCGATCCGCTCTGCAAAGCTCTCGCCGAGGTATTGGGTCCACAATTGGTCAAATTTCCAGTCATAGATAGGGGCGGATGGTGTACCGATGGTATCGGTAGAGATGTGCAACCAGAGCTTGGACACCTTGCGATCGAGCAGGTCGGTCTCGGTGCCTTCGGTGAGTTCGCGCTTGTAATAAGTGCTCGCTGCCTCGAGGGTCGCCGACGAGTAGATCGTGTCGATCACGTGGTAAATGCGAAATTTCCCGTCTTGGACCGGGAAAACTTCTCGTGCTGTTGCAGGCACGGGGTCATACTCTTTGCGGCAAGAGGCCATTCCCAAGCCCAAAAGCAGCAAAAAGCCAATCAATTTGAGATGCTTCATCATCATGGCTAAAACTACGAAAAATATAGAATCTAAAAAGTGCAGAAATGAGGACCTCTTTTACGCATCGAATTCTTGAAACGGGTGACTTACTGTAGGCAGCACGTGCCTTGGCGAATAAATGTGGGTCCCTATCTATCAAATTGAACCCAGAATTGCATACAACCGCCATTTTTCCTATATTTTGGACCTAAACCCAAAACCTTGGATATGCTTCGAAAATCTACTTTCGTCCTCCTGCTCTGCATCCTCGCTACGCATGGCTTGCGAGCGCAGACTTACATGAATTTTACAATTCAACAGCCTGCACCCTTGGTGGCGGCATTTTCATCGATCACAAACGGCGTCAATGTTTCATTTGCTGGCCAAAATACAGGCGGCATCACCACTTGGGCTTGGGATTTTGGCGATGGTGGCACATCAACCTTACAAAATCCCATACATACATTTGGAGAAGGGCCCCAAATCATCTGCCTCACCGTCGGCGATGTGTTTGGCTGTACGGCCACATCTTGTGATACCATTTTGTTGGTGGGCTTGGAGACTGCCGATCTCTTGGCCGGAATCTCGATTTACCCCAACCCGATCACGGCGCAGTCGGTACTTGCCTTTGATTTGGACCGCATCGCGATGGTCAAGGTCGAGGTGTTGAATGTCTTGGGACAATCGTTGCGCACGATCTGCAACGAGGAATTGGCTGCTGGCGCGCACGTGATGCCCTTACAAATGGACTTGCCCGCAGGCATTTACCTGTTGCGCATCAGCAATGATGAATTGAGCAAAACCATCCGCATTCAAAATTTCCGCTAAGACCCTCGATCCAGACATCATGCAACGCACTCAAAATACTCCAAAATACTTGCTGGCCCTGCTGCTGCTGTTTTGCGGCTGGCAAGGCGCCACGGCGCAGTCCACCGTTTGTGAGGGCTCCCCAGTTGTGCTTACCCTCGCAGGCTATACCGGCAGCATTCAGTGGGAATATTCGCCCGTCACGCTCGGTAATTTCGGCCCACTTACAGGCATCGTCGGCGACAGTGCTGTGGTCGTGCCCACGCTGTCGGGCTACTACCGCGCCGCCGTGAGCAATGGCACCTGCAATACTTTCTATTCAGACACGCTATACCTGTCTGTGCTTGCGAGGCCGGTGGCGGATGCGGGAGCGGACCGCG
Source organism: Bacteroidota bacterium (assembly GCA_031424495.1). Taxonomy (GTDB): domain Bacteria; phylum Bacteroidota; class Bacteroidia; order J057; family JADKCL01; genus JADKCL01. The sequence continues at coordinate 12,753 of JANPHP010000249.1, forward strand.
ACCGCTGCGCGGGCGCGCTAGACTCGCTCGGTGGCGCCATGCCAGCAAGTGGTGGCGCTGCGCCCTACACCTACGCATGGTCGCCCGCGACGGGCTTGTCGAGCACCTCAGTGGGCCATCCGACCTTCGTCGCAGCCAATTCCGGGACCTACCAGCTCACCGTCACCGACGCCAATGGCTGCGTCGGACTCGACAGCGTGCAGGTCCAGGTCTGGGCATTGCCCGTCGTCGATGCGGGCATCGATGATAGCGTCAATTGTGGCACCGACATCCAATTGTCGGGATCAGCCGCTGGCGCCAATCCATTCACCTACAGCTGGTCGCCAGCCGGCAGTTTGAACAATTCTGCGATACTTAATCCCGTCGCATCGCCGAGTGGCAATACCAATTACGTGCTGACTGCCATCGACAACAACGGTTGCAGCACTACCGACACCGTAGCGATCACCGTTTTGGGAGCCTCCACGGGTATCGACACCTTTCAATTCGCGGGTTTCATCGACACGACTTTTATTGTTCCAGCTTGCGCCGACACGCTCACGATTCAGGTCTGGGGTGCTGAGGGCGGTTTCAATACCAGTTCGACCATTATGCCGGGTTTGGGCGCCTACCAGAGCGGCAAATTTGTGCTGGCGCCGGGCACGCGCATCAAGATTTTGGTGGGCGAAAAGCCTAGCATCAGCGGCAACGGCGGCGGCGGCGGCAGTTTTGTGACCTTGATGAACAATTCACCGCTCATCGTCGCAGGTGGCGGTGGCGGCTCATCGGGTGGTACTGATTCGCCAGACAAGCATGGTCAGGCAGGCCAAAATGGCGGTACTGGCGCCGCAGGGGGCGGCCTTGGCGGCACAGCAGGCAATGGTGGAGCCATCGGTTCGTCTGGTTTTCAGGCGGGTGCAGGTGGTGGTCTGCTCACCAATGGCGCTGACGGTTGGACAGCTAGCACAGGTGGCAAAGGCTTTGTGAACGGCGGAGCTGGCGCGAATGTCGGCTTTGGCATCGGCGGATATGGCGGAGGCGGCAACGGCTCGGGTTATGTGGTCGGCGGCGGCGGCGGCGGCTATTCCGGCGGCGGCAGTGGCGGCAACAGTTCCTCTGGTGTCGGCGGTGGCGGCGGATCCTTCAACAGCGGCGCCAGCGCCATCTCCACAACTGGCATCAACAGCGGCAACGGCCGCGTCATCATC
>JANPHP010000250.1:0-26186 GCA_031424495.1 Bacteroidota bacterium
GGGCGGCATCTATAGGTCGGCTTTGCGGGGAATCCAAGACTTGAACGGCATCGAGGTTTTGTGCCGTGTCCTGCACCACCGAGTCTAGGGAGGGTATTACGTCCACCCTTGTTCCGTTGTTTTCCCTCTCTTGGCAAGCCACGATGAAAAGCACACAAATTCCCAGAAACCACAACCAATTTTTCATGATTTGCAAATCCCTTTACCATCGGTGACCAAAAAAACTGCCCTATCGACGATTCCGACTTTCCAATGTATCGCCAGGCTGGGGATGGCTACTCCTCCAAATGGAATCCCGTAGGTGGTTTTGGGCCAATTGAACTTTCGCCAGTGAATCGATCATCTTAGAATGCTCGATAAAATACAAATCGCTTTTGGTTTTGCCAGGATTGTCCTTGTATTTTTTCAATTGATCGTAATTGGTTGATTGTTTGGGCACAGCATCTGCACTTGTGTCGCCATATCTTTTATTTTCGTCTTCCTTATAATCTGGGGCATTATTGAGCACTGAGGGTAGTGATGAATCAACCCCGGGCTTCACTACCACGGGGGAGTTGGCCTCGCCAGTACTTTGTTGCCCCTGACATGAGCCAAGAAACAGAATACTAATTCCCAGTGCCCACAACCAATTTTTCATGATACTTTGATTTTCCATTGATCTCGACAATCAAGAAATAGATACCGCTTGCAAGTCCCTCCAGTGCAAGACGATACTCGCTGCAAGGTAACGCCAAATCAGTAGCAAATACCTTGCCACTCAGGTCACTGATTGAAAGACTTGTGATCCGGTTTCTGGTATCGTCTGAAACTATGATAGCTTCACCCTGTGCTGGATTGGGATAGACGTGGAGCCCTACCATTGCAATCTCAGCATCCTCAGCTGCCTGTGCAGCAGGATCGCCTAGTTCTGCCACAAAGGCATTGTAAAGGTATGTCGCCCCCCAATGATTTGCATTAGCGCCATTTGGGTAGCTGCCGGTGAGCCAACATCGGGGTGGGTTCGAATTGTACCTGCGCTGAATTGTGGTATAGTCCCCCCAGCGTTAGACCACGTTACCTGCACTATTGTTGACATAGCCCTCACCGACTTTGACCACGGTAGAATTGTTCCAGAAAGCACCATCATCGAAATGTACTGCTGCGATCTCTGCATAGATGCCTGCGCCCGTTCGAAGGAACCCAAGGGTGATGTTGTCTGCGTCGGTGGAGTCGATCCCTGAAAACGCAATGGAGGGATAAGAATAGGACATCTGACCGCCCGTGTTCCCCCAAGGGTAGCGTTGCAACGTAGTAGTTCGCAGGTCTAGCCGATTGAGAACAATCACCGAATAGCCTTGGTATTCGCGGCAATAAACAAAGCTCAATACACTGTCCATGAAAAAACCACTTTGTACCCTGGAATCTGCGACATCGAGCAAGTCGCCAAATCCTAGTTGTGCTGCGGGGAGAGGATCAGTATAAGGTTGCAGACTATTGGTCATCTGAACTGTAAGTGTGACGCCGGGCGCATCGTAAGCGTCTGAAATGTGATACCAGAACAGCTTGTCGCTCGATTGTGGGTTCAGGATATACTTGGTGCTTACGAGGAAAATTCCCTTGTCATACGTTTCACTCATCATACCCTCAGACATGGGGACGATCGTATGCACCAAGTCGCCCTCAGCATCGCGTACATCATACCACGTGCGCATCTTGAGTGGCAGGTGGTCGTAGCCCTCTTGCTTATGGATTTGGAAGATTTTGTTTCCTGCAAAATTCCCGGCATCGGTAGACATATGACCAGAGATAAAAATCTCATGCTTGTTCATTCCGATGGTTGGAAAGTCAAAAAACTGCCCTTCGTCTGTGGAGTCGGTTCCGACATAGTAGTGGTTCCAGCCATTTTGAGGGTTATCATCATTTGAAAAACTCAAAAGCAGGTAGTTTGTCGTATCAACATCATAAAGCAATGTGAGCGCAATGAAGCGGTGATTGTATCGGTCGTAAACTATTCGTGGATCAAATGGGATGCCTCGAATCGTTGAATCATTGTAAAATACATTATGCTTGTCTGGAACTTTGCCAGTAAGCCAAATCCCATGTCATTTCGACCGGAGTTTTTTGGTATTTGCAAGGCTCTGGAAGAGCCGCAGCAAATATCAAAAAACGTAGCGGAGAAATCTTGCGCCTATCGATACAACTGCTATTAAATGGCCCTTCTGATACAGTTTTCATGGTAAGAATCTCAAATAGGAGCTTTCAACCAGGAGGTGTATCTGCTAGCGCTAGATTTCTCCGCTACGTGCTCGGCTCGCTTCGCTCCCTCGATCACTCCGGTCGAAATGACAAACCTTCTCGGTACCTACTGGTAAAGTAGCCGTTAAGCATAATTTTTTTCATACACACTATACTTTCGTGGTTGGAAAACAGATGAAGACCTAGGCAAGATAGTGATTTTGGGCATATTCTGGGACCGCAGAGTGCCTGATATTTTTAGTCGGTTTGCGGCAAATCAGTCATTTTGCCCCAGACTTCTTACAAGTTTCGCAAGTTCGGCAATCTCCGGTTTAGCTTGTAACCAATCCAATCCCGTCAATGCCTTGTGGTTTTGTATGCGATATTCATGAAGGCAAACACGCTTAATCGCAGCCATCATTTCCGCATAGTCCTCAATCCGAGTCCAAAAATTCAGTCCGCCAGTAGCGGACTGCTTTCGATCAACTGAACCAACTAACAAATTTTTCGGTGCCTACTTCGCCATACTCACCAACTTAATGGTCTTGGTAGCCCAGGGGCTTGCCACCCGTGCGAGGTACATGCCGGGGGCAGGCGCATCAAATTTCAACGAATGGATTCCGACAGGAAGCGGCTTGTAATCGAGCAAGGTTGTCACCTGCCCGCCCTGTGCATCGATGACGACCACAGTCACAGGCGTTTCCTTGCCGACAACAGTGATTTGGATATTCGTCTCTGAATTGAAAGGGTTGGGGTAGGCGGCAATATGCAATTCCCGTTCGCCGATAGGAGCAGGTGCGTGGCGGCGCAATTGTGGGCAATCGCTGCCGATAGGGAACCAAGCATCTGGCCTAAAAGTCTCCAAAGCAAGATGCATGCGCGCCTTTTGGCATTCGGTGAAGGTGCGCATGCATTGATCATCTGAGTAGCCCATGTAATTGCGCACGGGGTCATTTTTATCTGGATTGTCGTCTTTGCAAGTGTTTTTACCCGTCTGACAGCCATATAGACGTGCAGCTTGCGGTGGCGTGTCGCAGCAGCAATCCCCTTCCGTAGCACAGGTGGAATTGTTATCGCATCCACCTTGAAAGACATGAAGCAAACTCAGCCAATGCCCAATTTCATGAACCAAAGTCCGACCTTCATCATAAGCATTCGCGATAATAGGGATAGTCCCGAAATTGTCTGAGTCGATTACGATACCATCAAGCTCGGGATGTGCTGCAAAGTGATTGGGGAATGTAGCATAGGCCCTTGTACCACCGTTTGTATCGGCAATGGACGCAACCACCCATACATTAAGAAACCTCGCCGGATCTTCTTGGATCGAATCTTTCAATTGGAGGTCGTTGAGCTGTCGATCAAAATTCATCAAGTCAGCATAAAGAATACGATTCACGCCAGCTAGGCAAAATTCGATCTCTGTATCAATTCCGCTTGAACGGCCCCTGAAATCGTCGTTTAGCACAGTCATCTGACTCGCAATCACCGCATCTGAAATGTTGTGTGGATCACCTACAAACGAATAGATCACGTTCACCGCGACTGGAATGACCTTGACGATTCCCGTGACCTTATTGCTTCTGGCTTGTGCCGCAAGCGCAAAGTCTATGTCTGATTGGCTGAGCTTTTCAGGAGATTGCGTAGCACAAGGATTGATTTGAGCGGGCAATTGCAGCATCGCGACTGTCGCGACAAATGCAAGCAGGATGCGTAGCTTTTCCATCTTGCTAGAATTTAACGCCGACCATAAGCCCACCACTTAAAGCGATGTCGCCCACAGGCGCAAGATGCGAGTGATTGTACAACACGCGGGTGTAGCGGTCGATACGGAGCGTTTCCTTGAATGCAGCAAAAGGCGGCGAGTCGTCAACGCCGACGTAAGTCTCATATCCCATGACATAGCCTACTCCTACATTCGGCTCCAAAAAGAAGCTATCCCCGATGCGCAGGTTGTAGCTGACGTTACAGGTGGCCCCCATGTTGTTGACCCACCGATTGCCAAAATTTCCCCAGAGATTGGTTTCCCAATCCCTTTGGTGGCCAAACAGCAGTTCCGGCTTAACAGCAAACCCGCTCAAATCAGCGGCCTTCTCCTTGGACAAATAAAACTTAGGCCCAGCCTTGATGAAAAACCCCTCAGCAGGCCCACGCAAAGAGTCGATATTAGGATGAATCAATGCACCACGCACGGCAATCGAGACGCGCCCCTTCAAAAATACCTCCACCTCGCCAGAAATGTGTCCCGTGAAAATGCCGCCCATGCCAGCCTTCAAGGCCCATGAGCGGCCAGTATCTTGAGCTTGGGCAGGTGACCATGCCATCGAGAAGAACACGAGAATGGCTGCAGCTAGCCCCCAAATACTTGATCTTTGCTTCATTGCATGCGGGTAATTTGACTTTTTCAACGCGAATATAGCAAGTTAATGCCTTCAAGGCCACCCAAATTACGTCCTTTTCCGTTGGCCCGCTTGCCAGCAAATCGAGTTATGGCCTAGTTATTGAAAATCAAAGTCTTGCAAGGCCATTTTCTAAATCGGCTGCCATCCAAAACATCATTGCACGACCTTTCAGCCGTGCCACAAGCGTTTTCTCTGAATCAGTGCCCCTTAAGCTTCCAAATGACAAATTTGCAAGAGCCAATGCCCCTCGCAAAATCTAAATCCTCACTTCAATTAGAAACAATACCCCAACAAGAAACACCTCAAATCAGCCCTCCGGTTCAACACAGAGCCTTGAAACGCATCAAATCCTATGCGAAAATTGACCACGCAATTCCGAATGAAGCGCATCGCAGCCCTCCCGAATAGCATAGAGAATCAGCGGCGATCCAGACCCCGCAAAGTGCACACATGCAACCCAAACTAGCACCACACGCCACCAGCACAAATAAGCCTCGCCAACTCTGCACTCAGAACTCTGATCTCATAACTCTAAAAGCCCAACCAAAAGCAGCGCCAACTCTCAACTCTCCACCCCGCCAACTCTGAACTCAGAACTCTGATCTCATAACTCTCAAAGCCCAGCCAAAAGCCCCGCCAACTCTGAACTCATAACTCTGAACTCATAACTCTCAAAGCCCAGCCAAAAGCAGCGCCAACTCTGAACTCAGAACTCTGATCTCATAACTCTAAAAGCCCAACCAAAAGCCGCGAAAAAGCCCCAATTATCCACTCCCACAACTGCTACCTACTACCTGCTACCTACTACCTCTCAAGGCCCCGCCCGTATCCCAGCAACAACCAATTCCCGCTCAGGAACAAGCTCCCGACAAGGCCCCTTAAACTCAACCCCAACCCCCTCAATCGAAATATCCCAAAAAGGAGAAATTTCCCCCTCAAAAAGTACAAAAGACCGCATTTCCATCCCCTCAACCCGCCGATCGGCCACAGCAACCAATCGCCCCGATTGCAGCTTGCAATCCCCATTCGCATAAGCCACGGGCCACCGCAAATGCCCCTCCACCTCAGCAACCGCCTCAGCCTGAGCCACAACCTCATGCACCTGCATGCGAGAGCACCACGGCAAGCGCACCCAGTGCCGCCCACGCTTCTCAGCAACCTCCACCGCAGTAAAAACAACAAAGATATTGGTCCCATCCACCGCAGGTGCCGGCATCGCCAGCTGCGCATCCAAATCGTATGCCCAGGCCCACCCAGAGTCTCCAAACCCCGTGTTCGACAACCATTCAGTCACAAATCCCCGTCCATTGCGTGAGGCAGGCCAAGCAAGCTCATACCGCTTAGTCGACGCGCTCCATTCCGTATCGACCATCTCGACAGCATAGACCCAGACCCGTACCCGACGCTCAACCGCCTGCCGAGCAGCGCAGTAAGCCTCACGGCCCCCAGACCGTCCGCCCTGCCTATATTTCCCATTCCACCCTATGCAATTGCCCATCGGCCCATAATCCACCGTCTCCCGTGTAACGCCATCATCCACAAACCGATGCGCCACCAGAAACTTCTCAGACCGCTGCCCAGCAGCCGGACCCAAAGCAGCGTCAATCTGCCCCATCAAATCCTGCACGCCAGTCAGCCGAAGCCCCTCTCGCAAGGAACCCACGATCTTCAGCGGCCCAGAAGAGTCCGCAGAGAGATTCAGCCCAGACAAGGCATCCAGCTGCCAAACCTGCCCATCCGACTCCACAAGGTCGCGACAGCGACCCACAAAACGATTAAAACCCCCTCCGTCAGCCAGCCGCCGCATAGCGGCAGGCAGCCGGCTCCAAACACTACCAGCCACAGTAGAAGCTGCCCCAAAGTACCGCGCAGCAACCCGCTGCCCCTCCATCTTAGGGTGCTTGCGCCACCGTTTGCGATTCAAAGGCCCATGCTGCCGCCAAAGCGCACGCCCATCGTCGACGTAGCCAATCAGCTGTCGACAACTGCCCAAAAACCGCGCTATGCCCCCTTGACGTCCCATGTACTTTGTTTGGTGCCCTCAAAATCGGCCCCTGCATCCATTGTTGTAACCAAATCTAAACCAAACGAAAGAAAAAAACAAGCCCCTTTTGTCATCCCGAGCGTAGCGCAGTCCCGCACAACGTGCGGGAAGGGATCTTGAGCACAGATACAGGCCCCGCACACAACGAGCGCACACAACGAGCGCACACAACGAGCGCACACAACGAGCGCACACAACGAGCGCACACAACGAGCGCACACAACCAGCACAAACAACCAGCGCACACAAGCAGCGCAAAAAAGCGCCGCACAAAGGCACCGCTCACCAACCACACTCAACGAAAAACTCCAAAAATTGCCCAAAAGGGCAACAATCGCCACCTCAAGTGCAAGCGGCAAGATCCCTCCGCTACGTCTCCGACTCGGTTGGGATGACGATCAGGCCCCGCACACAAGCAGCGCAAAAAAGCGCCGCACAAAGGCGACGCTCACCAGCCGTGCTCAACAATGAACCCTCAAAATTGCCCCTAAAGGGCAATAAGTACCACCTCCAGTGCAAACGGCAAGATCCCTCCGCTGCGTCTCCGACTCGGTCGGGATGACAAAAGGCCCGCATCCAACAAAGAATATGAATTACACCACCAACCCAATCTCACCAGTCCGCAGAATGAATTACCGTATGCTTCAGCTTACGGCCACCACCGCCAACCCGATCTTGCCATCAGCCCAGAATGAATCTTTAGATCGCCGTAGGCAAACGTAAGTTCAGCGAAGCTAATTGCCGGGTGCTTCAGGGCCCGGAACCAGAATCCCAACCCAAACCCTCAAAATTGCCCCAAAAACGCACATTTCCACCGCGTTTCCGAACCATAAGTTAGCACGCAACTAGACGAAATCTAGAGAGGGTCTAGACCAAGTCTAGGGAACCGCCATACTGGAGCTAGACGGGAGCTAGACCTTCTCCGCTGTGGCACTTGGTTAATAACGCGCCAGTCCCGTACCACAGCCGTCCCACGCCCGTACCAAAAACCCGTACCCGAACCGTTTTCTCTCGTCCCCGACAATTATATGCGCGCAAGCGCTGCTATAGCAACCCTGCCACTTGCTTGTCTCGCCGCTATCATCCCACACGTTTGGAACCTTACCCTCGAGGATACATGCTAGCTCCCACTTGCCACAGCCGATCCCGATGCGGGATGCCCAATTGTCAATTGTCAATTATCCATTGTCCACTCACTCCACCGCCTTCAAATCCTCAATTGCCAGCAGCCAATTAATCACCCCACTCGTCAGGCATTGTTCATCGGCACCACAATAGTAGCGGTAATGCAATCCGCTGACTTCAACCTGTTTGCCCAGTAGCACCTCATATTCAGGCTTCCAAGCGCGGCCTTTGGGTTCGTCCATATACCGGCTGGGGATCATCATCGATCCTACCTCCGCCATTTCCCCTTTTCCGCCCCTGAAATAGCCTTGCACCGTTTTCATGCCAAGGATCTCCCCATAACCATCGTCACCCGAGGGATCCAGAGCCCTGAGCGAAGTGATGGATTGCAGGTAATCGATCACACTGCCCTCCAAGCATTGCTCGATCGGGCTGCAAGTGTAGCGATAATATTCACCGCGGGAGATCACCACTTTGCCCACGAGCGCCTCATATTCCGGCTTCCAATGACCGTCTGGCCCAGAAAGCAAATCTCCAGAAATGATCATTTGCCCCACCTGACCCATGCGGCCCTTGCTGTGTACCAAAGTCCCCTTGATGGCAACGGGACCGATCACTTGTCCTTTTCCCATCGTATTGTTTTGAGAAAAACTATCCATCGAAGCCGTATCGGAAGGAAGCGCAACAACCTGAGCCGAAACGTAAATGCCCCAAAAACAAAAGCTGAGCAGCAAGCCTCTGATTGTCAATATTGAGAGTCTTTTCATCCAGTAAAGTTAATAGCTTTTTGGATGGGGTAGAAATGAAGGTTGATGCATCAAAACAAAGCCAAAACAAAACGCCAACCTCATGCACAAGCCATCGGTTTCACCAATCCACTAACCAAAAACCACTCCAACAACTACTACCTACTACCTACTACCTACTACCTACTACCTACTACCTACTACCTACTACCTACTACCTCAACCAACAACCCAAACAATTGTCAATTGTCAATTATCCATTATCAATTCTCAAAACCCTTCCGCAAAATCATCTCTCCGCCGATCCGCCGCGCCTTCCAACTTGCCATCCGCCCTGATCATAATCGCATCCACGCGCCCAATGGGCTCGCGCTCACACACATTGTGCCCGAGCAGGCGCAGCGCCTGCCAGGTCGCAGTCGGGAATGCATTTTCCTCGATGGCGATCTCGTCGGGCAGCCATTGGTGGTGGAAGCGTTTGCGATCCACGGCTGCTTGCAGATTCATGTGGTGGTCCACCACATCGAGGATCACCTGGAAAACCGAGGTCGTGATCGTCGCGCCGCCGGGAGTCCCGAGGACCAGATAGACCTTGCCGCCCTTTTCCACGATCGTCGGCGTCATCGAACTCAGCATTCTTTTGCCGGGGGCGATGGCATTGGCGGCATTGCTCACGAGGCCAAACTGATTGGGCACGCCTGCCTTCGCCGTAAAATCGTCCATTTCATTGTTGAGGAGGAATCCAGCGCCCGCCACCCAGACCTTGCTGCCGTAGGGGCTGTTGAGTGTGGTCGTCACGGAAATTGCATTGCCCTGCGGATCGACGATGGAAAAATGGGTCGTCTCGGTCGGTTCGCGGCGCGGATCCCCGTGACGAATGCTGTCGCTAGGTGTCGCATGTGCGGGATCAAAATCTGCCATGCGGCCTGCAATATAGCTGGAGTCCAGCAGCCCTGCGATGGGCACCTGCACAAAGCCGGGGTCGCCCATGAATTCGGAGCGGTCGGCAAATGCGCGGCGCTCGGCCTCCACCATCAGGTGGATCGTGCGGGCGTCGTCTGCGCCCCATTCCGAAATCGGATGCGCGCTCACCATGGCCAGCATTTGCAGCAGCACGATGCCACCGCTCGATGGGGGAGGCATCGTGAGCACGCCATATTCCTTATAATGACCGCGCAGCGGAGTGCGCCATTCAGGCACGTAGGCATCGAGGTCGGCTTGGGTAATGATGCCGCCACGTGACATTTCCGCCAGCAGCAGCTTAGCTGTCTCGCCGGCGTAAAATCCAGCACGGCCCGCGTCGCGGATGCGTTCCAGCGTCAGGGCCAGATCGAGTTGCCGGATGGTATCGCCCTCTTGCCAAGCCTGATCCTGAACAAGGTACGCTTGGCCGCGCGCATTGTATTGCACAAAATCTGCCTTTTGATCGTTGAGCCATTTAGCCTCGTGGGCCGTGGCTGCGAATCCGTTGCGGGCGAGGTCGATGCTGGGTTGAATGAGCTGAGCCCAAGGCAAATGGCCGTAGCGGGCATGCAATGCGACCATGCCAGCCACCGCGCCCGGCACACCCACGCTCAAATGGCCCTTTTCGCTGGAGAGGGGAATGACATTGCCTTGCGCATCCAAATACAGATCTCGTTCAGCAGCCAAAGGCGCCTTTTCCCGAAAATCAAGCGCATCTGCCTTGCCATCCGCATCGCGGATCACCAAAAAGCCACCGCCTCCAATATTGCCAGCGTAGGGGAAAGCGACAGCAAGCGCAAAATGAACCGCCACAGCAGCATCGGCAGCATTGCCGCCCGAGCGCATCACCTGCACCCCGATGCGGGTAGCAGCCGGATGCGCACTCACAACCATAGCAGAATCAGCAACCACCCCCAAGGCAGGCGGCACAGCAACAGCAACAGCAGCAGTTCCTGCGCCGTCAGGCTCCCCACATCCCAAAACAAAAAACAAAAATCCCCAAGCCCAGCCCAATCGCCCCATCCAATAATTAAAATAGCGCATGCAACTCCCGATTATGAATGAAATGCTCCCCAAACCCCAAACTGACACCAGCTACTTCAGCGGGAACCCCAAAACCCTAAACTCAAAGCCCTGAACCCAAAACTCAAAACTCTGAACTCTGAACTCAAAACTCAAAACTCAAAACTCAAAACTCAAAACTCAAAACTCAAAACCCACAACTCTGAACTCATAACTCTGAACTCCCAATTCTCAATTGTCAATTGTCAATTGTCCATTGTCAATTCTCAATTATCCTCCCGCGCCACTAGTACTAGTAACAAAATAAAGAATCAAAAACACATAAGTCATTCCCCCAGCAGGCACATAAGAGATCACCGTAGAAACCAGCCAAACCAGCGCCGCTTTGGAGGCTTTTAATCCCAGCATCACCATGATCGAACGGATGCGCACGATCACCGCAAACACATAAAAAGGGGCCGAGACAAGTACCGGCAACCATCCCGCAAAACTTTGAAACAACCAAAGATGTCCCGGCTTGGGCGTCGGTAGCGTGCGATTCACCAGCACGAAGCAGACCAGAAACACTACCCAAAACAGCATGAAGGGCAGGTCGCTCCAAGCCACCATGCACTTGGTGTGAGGGGAAGGCACATGTTTTCCCATCCATCCGCCGGTCGTGCGTACGAGTGCTGAAAATACATAGCCCGCCGCAATGCCTCCCATGGGCCCAAAAAGCAGGATTTGCACCAGCACACCAATCGGGTGCGGATCGGTCACCGACCACTCCGGCAGACGTATGGCCAGCATGAAAAGTACACCCAGCACAATGAAATGCCGGTGGATATACTCTTCCAGCAGGTGCTGCCAAGCATACAGCAGCGTCTCCCGGGTGTTGAGCCAGATACCCAGCCAAGGATTGAGGTGTTTTGCCTTCGCAGGCTCGCCTTTCACAGCTTCTTGATGGGTATTCATGGTATTCAAAAGAAGGATATTCCAGTGAGAAAGGAAAGGAGAATCAACAACATGCCCAGGCTCAGTGCCCAAGCCATCGCAATGATGCTGACGCTTTGCAAAGGGCTGATTCCCATGCCGACCCGCAAGGCGACAGCGCCGTGGTAAGCTTGCAAAGAGATCAATGCGAGTGGTGGTAGTAGCCAGAGGAGTTGAGCCGAGCTGCCAGGCATCAACAGGGATTGGTCGAGGAGAAAATGTGCTGCTCCCAAAACCAATGCGATGGGAAGCCAAACCATGCTTGCCAAGCTATTCCAAGCCAGCAAAGTACCCATGTTGGGCTTTCCAATGCGCAGAAGGTCACCCAAATAGCGCATGCGACGGCGCAGGTTGTTCCACAATGCCGCAAGTGGTTTCAAAACAGGCCAAGAAAACAGCCTTTCCAATCGGGCGGTGCCCAAAATGCGTCGCCAGATCAGGTTTTTGAAGGGGAATGGCGGGAGTTTGGTGCGAAATGAGCGCGTGAGCGTAGGCGTGCGCAGCAGCAAATGGGCAAATACAAGGCTCCAAAAGGTCGAGAAGACTAAGAAAAGGATGCCCAGCGGTGGGCCCGCCACCAAGGCTACGCTCATCACCGGGCCTTCGCCATAGGTCTTGCCGAGGTTGAAAACATCGGCCCATAGCACCACCATGCAACAACCCGCAAGCACTACCCAGATCAGCTTAACTTCTTGGGCTGCACGTTGGCGCATCCGCCTGAAGGCCGCAGCAGGTTGCTGCAACAGCCTCCGATAGGAGATTCCTGTGCCAATTTTGCGCCTAGCCATCAATTCGAGGCGAATTTAGGCAAATTTTAAAGAGCGCCTCCCAGAAATGGCCCAATATTTGTAATTTTAGACCCATGAGCATGATGCATTCCACTTCCACATCAGCTGCCGTAAAGGTGGCCATTCTTCGCAGAATCGGGCTTTTGATGGCCTTTCTGATGGTTTTGAGCTTCACAGCATTCGCCCAGACCGATGAAAATTGGGAGGATGATGATGACGAAGACGAAACAGAGGAAAAGGCCCTCGTCGACGATCGCCCTGCCAAAAAGGAAGACGTCACCATCCACCTGAACGAGGAGCTGTACACATGGCGCGACGAACTCACCGTCCACCGCAACGACACCCTCACCATTTCGGTTCGGGATTTGGCAGGTGGCACACGCGTAGAAATCAACGCCGACAAAGGCGGCATCACATTGGCGCACAAGGTATTCTATGCGAATGCCAAAGGCGAGCTAGACCTTGAGATCCGCGTCGGCAACAAAAAAATGAAGGGCAATATCGAATTGGGCTACACCCCCTCCGGCGCCCCCAAGAAAACAAAAACCGTCCACCTCACCGTCGACTGAAATGAACCCGTCCCGTCGTTGAGGCGGGACAGGGTGATCGAAACGCCGCCTTCGGCGCAGGGAAAGGGATAGCCCATCTACAATTGCATTGCCTTTTCAAGGCGATTGGCCATCGATACAGCCCTGCAAGGGCAAAAGCAATCAGCCTAGGGCAAAGCCCTAGGCTGATTGCACGCACACCATCCTCAGCCCGCCGCAGGCGGGGCGAAAGCTCACAGTAATTCACGTCAGTCTTGCAAGGAACAGCAGCACCTGTTTTCCTCGTTTTGGCCGTCAAATCGTGCGAATACTCGATTCCTGCGTTCTGAGGTAGATTTTCAATTGAATTTGGGTGTCCCGAGCATGTCCCAATAAGTCGAAACACCTTGAAAAATGGCCATACAAAATTTTGGATCCAGTACATTTCCGACAGAAGATGTGGGTATTTGGCAAAATTCGAGGTTCCCCATGAAGTCGGCGTTCAAAATTTACACCAGTTACCTCCGGGTCTTGAAATCGGGTGTCCTAGCGAGGAAAACAGGAATTCACGTCAGTCTTGCAAGGAACAGCAGCAATGTAGCCCAATAGCAAAAAAATACTCAATTCAGTTTGCACCCAAAATGCTTCCTCGCCTCAATTTCGGAGGCAGGTCAGGAATTCTCACGCTATCAAGCGTTACAAAACCGCTAGCGACCCTCAAAAACGCATATCCGTCTTTAAAGCCCGCTCATCCGCCTTGCGATCCATAGCCAGTTGCAGCAGCGCATCAATCAAAGCAGGATACGCAATCCCGCTCAACTTCCACAAACTAGGATACATGCTGATGTTCGTAAAACCGGGCAGCGTATTCACCTCATTCACCAGCAGTTCATCGTCGTGCGTGAGGAAAAAATCCACCCGCGACAAGCCCTCGCATTCCAAGGCCTGAAAAGTCTTCACGGCCATCGCCTGCACGCGGGCGATCGTGTCTGCGTCCAATCCGGGAGCAGGTAGGAACAACTTCGCGCCATTCGCGTCGATATATTTGGCCTCGTAGTCATAAAACCCGTTTGGGGGCACCACCTCGCCGATCACGGAGCCTTTGGGATGCGCATTGCCAAGCACTGCGCATTCGATCTCGCGGCCGACGATGCCCTCCTCAATCAGGATTTTTGTATCAAATTCAAAGGCAAGGTCCACCGCCTTGGCCAGGTCTTCGGGTTTGGTCACACGGCTCACGCCGATCGAGGACCCCAACCGAGCGGGCTTCACAAACCATGGCAATGTCAGGTGAGCGAGGGCATCTGCGGTCACCGTTGTACGATCTTCTTTCCGGAAAACGACAAATTTTGAATTGGGAATGCCAGCTTCATTCATCAAACGCTTGGCGATGTCTTTGTCCATCGCCACGGCGCTGCCCGCCACGCCCGGACCCACATAAGGCAGGTCCAGTTGCTGCAACAGGCCTTGCATCGTGCCATCTTCGCCGTATGGGCCATGCAAAATGCCAAAAACGACCGCGGGCTCTGGCAATGCCTCGCCGCGCATCAGGTCCAGCAAGTGTGGGCCGATCGTGCCCGGCACCACGCCGACGGGGCGGTTATTGTTGGTGAGGCGCACCGTCATCGGGTTGGGATCCTGTGCAAGAAACTGCGTCTCTTCCTGCAATTGCCACATGCCCGACTTGTCCACACCAATCAGCAGGGCGTCATACTTGTCGCGATCGAGGGCTTTGATGATATTCATCGCAGAGATCAAGGAGATCTCATGCTCTGCAGACTTGCCGCCAAACAGGATGGCGACCATTTTCTTCGTTTCCATACACAAAATTAGCAGCAATGTACATGGCAGCGCCAACTCTTTTGGACAGCAAAGCCCACTTTATGTGCAGGAAAATGAACAAAGGCCAGTTGGAATGCTTGGGGGAGGGGTACGGGGCTAGTCATTTCACACTCTTTTTATCTCCATTTCGATGAGTCTGCTTCTGCTTTTGGTTTTCCGGAAACATACGCAAGCAGCAGGATCCCGCAGCAGCTGCGGGGTCTAACCTTTATAGAAAAATCAGCCCCCATCGGTATCGATGCGCCTAGGCGTATCGCACATTGTCGGCAATCTAAAGGGTTGATTATAAACGCTATTTGTGAGCTCGGAATTGATTCGTAAGCTCAGAACGGCTGCGGCTGGGATTTGTGAAGAGTCTAGCGTGTAGGGGGCTATTTATCAGAATACGTATAATTAATCCGCACCAAAGGCATGCCCTCGGCATGCACATCGACCACGACCTGACCAAGGCCCTCATAGCGCAGCGGCTTCAGATCAAAGCTGGATTTCCCGCTTTTAATCGCCTCGCAACCGTCGCCATTGGCATTGTGCGACACATACAAGTGCGTGACCGGCGGGATCGACTCGGCCCAGGTACCCGACCAATACAAATCCACCGCATGTTCCTTGCATCCCCCCGAATAGCTGTATTTCAAATGCAGGCAATCGCCCTCCAAAGACCCAGAAAACTGCGTGAAGCCATCCTTGTGCAGGGCAGAACCCCTGCTCAAGGCCTCACCGCAAGCAGCAGCGACGGGCGGCAAGGGTTTGATCGCAACAGGTGGTTCCACGACCTGCTTGGGTTTGCATCCCAAGATCAAAACAACGATACAAGTAAATAGGAGCGTAGCGGCCTTCAGTTTCATCTTTTCACGAAATTATAATCCAAGATAAGAGGATTCTGCGAACCCGTCCCGTTTCATCGAGCGGGACAGGGTTATCGAATCGACGCCTCTGGCGGAGGAATCTATTCAAACCGTGCGCGATGCTCGCATCAATGAAAAAAAGGCCGCAAAGGGACCGAAATCCACCTTGCGACCTTGGGCTTGTGTGCACGACGAGAGGGCACTATCGTTGCGCTTGTTCACCGCTCATTAGCGCCGCCGTTTCCACCATCTTCAAAAATTCGGCACGAAAACCATCCAGATCCTTGCCCTTGGCACCCTTGCCGAGTGCCAGCGCCATCTGATAGGTCGCTCCGCCCTTATGCTCCGAATCATGCAGCAGCAGGGCAAAAGCCGCAACTGCTGCCGAGAACCGGAAATTTTCACTCGCCTCGGCCAGAGCTTTTGGCTGTGCGCTGCATTGCTGCTCGATGAGCAGGCTCGCGTCGCCATCAGGAGCCTTGTAGCGAAATTTCACCGTGAGCAATTCCTTGGAATCGGCCTGCGGGCTCAGTGTTTGCTGCTGATAGCGCAGACTTCCTGTAGCAGAAGCGCCCACGGTAGGCTCGATTTCATAGAGCGCCGTGACACTGTGCCCGGCCCCCAATTCGCCAGCATCCTTTTTGTCGTCGTCAAAGTCCTCGGCCGCCAGTTTGCGGTTTTCGTAGCCGATGAGGCGATAGCTTTTCACTTTGGCAGGATTGAACTCGACTTGGATTTTCACATCCTTGGCGATGGTATTGAGGGTGCCGCCGATCTCGGTGACCATGACGCGTTTGGCTTCCAGCAATTGGTCGATGTAGTTGTAGTTGCCATTGCCGTTGTCGGCGAGCTTTTCCATTTTGGCATCTTGATAGTTGCCCGTTCCGAAGCCCATCACCGAAAGGAATACGCCAGAATTCCTTTCCTGCTCGATCAGGTTTACCAGTTCGCCATCGCTTGAAGTGCCTACGTTGAAATCACCGTCGGTGCAGAGGATCACACGGTTGTTGCTGCCCTTTTGCATGTTTTCCCGAGCGATCTTATAGGCGAGTTGGATGCCTTCACCCCCCGCCGTCGAGCCGCCCGCATTCAGCTGTTGCAACGCCGCAAGGATTTTTGCTTTTTGGTTTCCAGAGGTACTGGGCAGCACCATGCCTGCTGCCCCTGCATAGACCACCATGGCGACTTGGTCCTGTGGCCGCAACTGATCCACGAGCATCGTGAGCGCCTGCTTCACCAGTGGCAGTTTGTTGGGTTCATCCATCGACCCCGAGACATCCAGCAAAAAAACCAAGTTGGCAGGGGGCAATGCGCTCATGTCTATGGACTTGCCTTGGAGCCCGATGTGTACAAGCTGATGTTGCGCATTCCAAGGGCAGGCGCTCAGCTCGGTCGTGATGGAAAATGGGTGGATCCCGACAGGCTGTGGATAGCTGTAATCAAAGTAGTTGATGAATTCCTCGGCGCGCACGGCGGCGGCAGGGGGGAGGCGTTGCTCCTGCAACAACATGCGGCGGCAATTGGTGTAGCTCGCTGCATCTACATCGATCGCAAACGTGGAGAGTGGCGTTTGCATGACTTCGAGAAATCGATTCTCGTCGATATGATCGTAGCCTTCGCGGTCCACGGGTAGTGGTGGCAACATGATGAAGGCATCGCCATCAGACAGATCTTCAGATGAAAAGCTGTCTCCACCGCCAAATTCATCATATCCCTCATCATCCCAGGATTCTTCCTCCGCACTCCCTTCCAAAATGATCTCTTCATTTTCTTCCGCTGCGACCAATGGTGGCGCGATGGGTGCATCTGCTGGAGCCGCCTTTGTATGGACATCGTAGCTGACGTTGATCTTTTCCTTGAGATCGGGTGCTACATTGGGCAATGCGATCGGTGGCGGTGGCGGCGATGAGATCAACTGTAGATCGATGTTGGTCGTTTCAGAGCGTTTGACCTGCAATGCTTTGGGAGAAGACTTGAGATTGCCGAGGCTGGCCTCGATGGTATAGTTGCCCATCCAGATCCCCGCCATCTTGTAGAAGCCCTGCGCATCGGTCGTCGCAGCAGCATGGGGCTTGCCCAGCAGATACAAGCTGACCTTGGCACCGACAGCAGGCTTGCCGTCCAAGAAAACGCGTCCCGCGACCGAACCGGATAAGGCCTTGGCCTGCACAGCTGTAAGGCTGGCTAGGAGCATAAATAAGACGATTTTGGCAAGCGTAAACCGCCCGCCTGAGATGAGGAGGTGTTTCATAAACATTTGTTGGACGATGAAGACCTGCTCAGTGCGCCGACAGTAGCAGACCATTTGGACTAGGAACGCAACAACCCTACAAAAAGTACAGCCCTTGTCACAGTTTTTTTTAGAAGCCTAAAAAAAAGCCAAAACAACCCCCAACAAAGGCAGAAAAAAGCCCAAAAATCCGCCCAATTGCCCAAGGAGATCCCGAAACGGGATTCCAAATCCCCAATAACAACCCAGTAACAGCTAAAGCTCTAATTCCCAATAACAACCCCCACAACTGCTAACTGCTACCTGCTACCTGCTACCTGCTACCTACTACCTACTACCTACTACCTACTACCTACTACCTACTACCTACTACCTACTACCTACTACCTGCTACCTACTACCTACTACCTACCACCTACCACCTACCACCTACCACCTTTCCATTCCTAATTTCTCATTCCTAATTTCTCATTCCAAATCTCTCATTCCAAATCCAAACCTCCGATCATACCTGCGGCCCAAACTCAGGATACAACTCCAAAATGCCCGCTTCATTGGCTTTGCAGATGCCGCGCTCGGTGATGAGACCGCTCACAAGGCGAGCAGGCGTTACATCAAATCCATAGTTGAGCGCTGGGCTATTCTCTGGCGTGAGCAGCACGTCTTCAATGCGTCCATCAGCTGTTTTGCCATCCATCCAGGTGACTTCCTTGGGATTTCTGGTCTCGATGGGGATTTCCTTGACGCCATCGCGCATTTGCCAGTCAAATGTACTGCCGGGAAGGGCGACATAGAAAGGGACGCCATTGTCCTTGGCCGCGAGCGCCTTGAGGTAGGTGCCGATTTTGTTGGCGACGTCGCCGGTGACCGTCGTGCGGTCGCTCCCGACAAAGCAGATATCGACCAGGCCATGTTGCATCAGGTGACCGCCGGCATTGTCTACGATGACCGTGTGGGGGATGCCATGCTGCCCAAGTTCAAAAGCCGTGAGGCGAGCGCCTTGGTTGCGGGGGCGCGTCTCGTCGACCCAGACGTGGATGCGGATGCCCGCATCGTGCGCTTGATACATCGGCGAAGTAGCCGTGCCATAGTCCACGCAGGCAAGCCAACCCGCATTGCAGTGGGTGAGGATGTTCACAGGGGCACCGTTTTTGCGTTTGGAGATCGTCTTGATCAGCTCCAAGCCATGCACGCCAATCATGCGGCAGGTTTCAGCATCTTCATCGGCAAGTTTATGGGCATTGGCGAGGAGGCGTGCGGTCTTGTCTGCATGCGTGCCACCGCCTTCCAGCGTGAGCAATTGTTGCTCGATCGCCCATTTCAGGTTCACTGCGGTGGGCCGTGTTGCATTCAGCATCTCGGCCTGGGCCATGAGCCGCTGGTCAAAATCTGCCGCGCTGCCGATTTCCAAGGCTGCGAGGTAGAGTCCGTAGGCTGCCGTGACGCCGATCATAGGGGCTCCGCGCACATGCATTTCCTCAATAGCGATGGCTGTCTCTGCTGCCGTGCGCAAGGGTTCCCAGATCAAATGATGGGGCAAGTGACGCTGATCGATGATCCAAACGGTAAGTGGATCATTCTCTCTGATCGAGATGCTGCGGTGGTGAATGCCGTCAATTTTCATGCGTAAACGGTGCGGATTATTGAAGAAAGGTGCAATGATGCAAAAGTCGCCAGCAACCGATATGCGTCGGCGATGGCCCAAAATTAACGATCCACGCTTGCAAGCCAAGCCCTGCACCAACAAAAAAGCAGGAACCATGGTCCCTGCTTTTTGTCGCGCCTGTGCGCAGGCGAGATCGCGCCTTGTCCTTATTGGGTAAGCAGTAGCTTGCCCGATTGTTTGGGCATGCCATTCTTGTCCAGCAGGGTATAGAGATAGTATCCGCGTTGCAGCTGCCCGACACCGAGCTCGGCATGTGGTCCCAAAATGCGCTGTGTGGAGACGATTCGGCCTTGCAAATCAGAGATTTGCATGCTGTAAGCCTTGCCATCGGTATCGATGAAAAGGCGGTCTTGAGCAGGGTTGGGATAGACTTGAAATGCAAGGGCAATGGGTTCTGGACGACCTACAATCACGGGATCTTGGTAGTCAAGATTGTTGAGCACGCCACCAATATAAATGGCTTGCGCGAGGTAATAACCTTTGGTATTGTTCCACCAAGTGAATGTGGAATCGGTATAAACCGTGTCTTGAAATAGGCTCCATCCCAAAAATGAGTGGATCCACAGCGAGTCATTTTGGTCGTTGATTTCCTTGACCCTCAACACATTGGTGTTGGTGCCCGCAGGCAGGATCAATGTGCCATAGCCGTCAGAGGTGAGGTTGCGCATCGAGATACGCTTGATGCGGGCAGAGTCCACAAATGCGATACCGAAGCTGCTGGCATCGACGGTCACATCGATCGTAGAGGTATTGCTAAACGTGTTTTGGTAGGTAAATGGAAACTGTGCAATGCGCGAAGCTGGCACTTGATGAATGACGAGTGGGTCGCCTGTACCCAAGAGATCACCCACCAAACCTTGAAGATCGAGACCAGTAGGTGAGGAGAGCAGGTAGGCAGTGCCGCCCAAAGAGGCCTGATCGATGCCTAAATTCGCAGTCGGAAAATCGGCTGCATTTGCTGTAGCAGCTGGATCGACAAACCTTACGGTGTCGGTGCCATTCACCCACAGCGTGCTCATGTCCCAAGTTTGATTTGGGCCGGCATTGCCGATGGTGAAGCCAGGAGCGAAGGTGTCTTGCACACCGAGGTAAAATGTCGATCCTATGCTGCCCACGGCAGTTTGATCGAGCACCGGTTGGGCGCGTAGCACCGTGATAAGCAGCGCAAAAGTGGCTAGTAGTAATGTTTTCTTCATATTCTTGGAGATCAATTTCAGGCAGAAAATTACCGCATTTTCACAAGACCAGCAAGTGTTTCAAAAAAGTACCGCCTGCTGTGGGCAGGCGGTCGGATGATTTTTGTGGGGATTATTTTGTGGACCTAAACCGTAGGATGTCCTTAAAGGTCGTTCACGTCAGCGAGGGTCGCAGTAGCCTTTTTTGCGTAATCATTGTCTTCGTTGGCGACGATGCTTTCCAAAATGCTTTTTGCCTCGGCCACGCGATCCGTCTTGAGGTAGGTGAGGGCAAGGTAGTATTCCGATTTTTCTTGAAATGTGCTTTCCACATTTTTGCCAGCCTTGAATTGGGCCTCGGCGAGGTCATATTGACCGAGTTGGTAGTAGCAATTGCCCGCATCAAATTGTCCTTCAGCCGTTCCTGCTTGGATAAATAGCTCAGCGGCTTCTTTCAGATTGCCTTGATTGTAGAGGCCGCTTGCTTGCTGCATGAGCGTCTCGCTTGGGGTTTCAATCGAGCGCGTTTTCAAAGCGAGTTTTTCGAAATTTTGGTCAGCGATGCCAGATGCAGAATCACCGCCCATGAACATGATGGCGACCACGGCCAGCAAAATGATGCTCGCAGCGATGCTCATCATGGGGATGAAGCGTTTGGTGCTCCTTTTGGCGACTGGGGGCATCACTTGGGGCCTGAACTCGATGACATTGTCTTTTTCTTCGGTTGCATGCGTATTTGATTGTTGGCTTTCAATGCGCTGGGAGACTGTTTCCAGCATCGCTTCAAACTTTTTGGTACCGACAGCCTGAATGCCTTCCAAGGCTGCATCGCAAAATTCACAATCGATCAGGTGGCTTTCCACCATGCGGGTGGCAGATTTTGTAAGCTGCCCATCGACATACAGCAGCATCATTTCCTTCGAAATGCATGTTGTTGTAGCAAACAGATTTCCTACTGTGTATTGGTCCTGATCCATATCTTAATCCTTTAGAGCTTCCGTCAAATAGAGAAACAAATTCCGCTTACCGTTTTGGAGGTGGCTTTTTACTTGCCCCAAATCGAGGCCAGTGTTGTCAGCGACTTCCTTGTAGCTCAGTTCCTTGAGGAAAAAGAGTTTGATACATTCTCTCTGACCTTCTTTGAGCTGCGCGATAGCAGTTTGCAAAACTTCTGTTTCATCTTGCATTTCTCCTATAAGATGCTCGATCACATGGTTTTCCATAAACACGGATTCGAATTTTTTGTCATCGGCATCGACCTCTACGATTCCCTTCATCTTCCTGATCTTCATCAGGCAATGCCGGCAGGTAAGGGTATAGAGCCAGCTCTTGAAATTTTTCACCTCGTGCTCCAGCAGCTTGGTATGCAGCTCGATGTACACGTCCATCGTGGCGTCTTCGGCCTCTGAGCTATGCTTCAGAAACTTCATGCAGGCACCCATGATCAAGTGTTTGTAACGCATGAACAGCTCACCGAGTGGCACGGTACTTTTGGTCGCCTTGTACGCAGCGATCAGCTCCAGGTCAGACGGATCAGTCTTTGGATCTATTAGCAACCCCATTCAGATAGTAGGCATAACGTTGATGCATTGACGACCTCTCCTTGAGTCCATCGCTTCAAAGTTAATAGAATCTAGCTATTTTTTTGAATGCTTGAATTGTAACTGACCAGCAATCCTATTCGCCTCGCAAATGCAACTGTTTGGAAGCCAGTGGGTAAATGCAAACGGGGAACATCCAAGATGTTCCCCGTTTCTGTCAGGATCTCCAGGTCACGGATGCAACCGAAGACCAAGCCGTTGTTTAGACCGCAAATGTGGTGTAGAACATCGCGCCGGAGTCGCCTGCAGTGCCGTTGAGGGCGCCGCCTGCACACACGGTTTGGTCCATCCACCATACGTTGCCGAGGAAGAGGTCCACCATCACATCACTCACCGTGGTGGTGAAGTAGCCGGTGATCGCAGAGCAGCAATGGATTGACATGCCTGGGGTTGCGACGATCGACTTTGGCACGCTCACATTCATCATCGTGAGGATGTTTTGAATCGGGTTGATCACAGTGATGAGCGAGGATGCTGCATACAGCAGGCCCACAGCACCTTGCGTGGTAGGGTTTACTTGCGTGCACAAAGGCACAGCGGTGACCGATGATGAGCTGATCGGCGTTGCGATTGCGACGTCGACATAGTTGATGCCGTTTTTGGCCAATTGGTTGGGGACGAAGCGCTTGAGGGTAGCGATTGCGTCGGCGGGGTTCACGCCGCCATTGCCTGGACCGGGTTGCAAGATGTTGGTGCCCAATGGCAGTGCACCAAATTTGGCGATCACGTGGCTGGCCGAGAGGAGCACTTGTGCGCCGTCTGTATTGTCGGTGACCATCGCGCCAAAGGTCCCTTTGGCGGTGTTGCCGACAGCGCCGATCACGGCACCTGGACCAGCAGGCCTGATGCGGCCTGTGAAACCGGTGTAGTCGATGTCACCGACTTCGACATACTGCACTTGGGCCTCTTGGCCGTCGGCAAATGTATAGGTGGTATCTTGCTTGTGGCTTCCGTTCAGTTTGCTCACAAAAACGCGGATGCAAGTCTCTCCATGAATATTGTCATCGGCTACAACGCCCAATCCGATGCCGACAAAATTGGCAGTGCCAGTTTGAAATTTGGTACGCAACGAATTTTTTTCTGACTTGAAATTCTTCCTAATCATAACGCTAGTTTTTTTTGTGAAAAATCTTGAGGTGTTTTGAACTCTGTGCATTGAAGATGGATGATCAGGATAGATTCCACACCACGTCTTCGTGTTTTTTTACTAAGAGGTTGAAATACAATGGAAAATATTTGTCAGAGCGGTGAGAAAAATGATTGGCAGCGCCGATTGCGCCACACGATTGCCCTTTTAGCGATGTCGATATGCATTGCCTCCTGCGTCTCCGCACAGCGCCTGCGCCCTGCCGATCGTGCTGCAATTCTTGAGGTGATGCGCCTACAAGAAGATGCTTGGAACCAAGGCGACCTCCAAGGATTCATGCAGGGCTATTGGCAGGATGATTCCTTGCGGTTCATCGGCAAGAGCGGTATCACCTACGGTTGGCAACCCACACTGGACAATTATGTGAAGGGTTATCCCGACAAGGCAGCGATGGGTAAGCTCACGTTTACAATTTTGCGGATCGAGTCGCTAGGGCGTGGCCGCGCACACGTGACCGGCAAGTGGCATCTGCAGCGTGCGCAAGATGCGCCACAGGGCTATTATACATTGTTGTGGCGCAAGGTTGATCGTCGGTGGGTCATTGTTGCCGACCACTCGAGCTAGGTGCAATCAGTCCCAGTCGAGCGCTTGCTGCGGGATCTCATGCTGCCATAGCAATTTGCCATAAGCGTCATAGGTCTCGAGCCTGCATACCCGCTGACCGACCGGACCCAACACGGTGATTTTGCCAAAGTTGTGCTCCACTACCTTGGTGCCATCTACCCGAAGCGCATGGGTGAATTCTGGGTCTTTTGGATGATTGACCTTTTTCCTGAGGATGCTGCTGATCGGTGAGCTGGTAAAATCATAGAGCGGATAAAGGCCATCCTGCTCCAACTTGCACAATTCGGTGAAGTGCCTGTCGCCCGTGAGGAAGATCACACCCGTGATATGCTCGGCTTTGATGAAATCAAACAATTCTTGTCGTTCCGGAAACTTGGACCAAGTTTCATGGGCATTTACCTCGCTCAGCACCTGACTTCCCAAGCCAATAAACTTAAAAGTTGATTTGCTGGCTTTGAGCGCTTTTTGGAGCCATTTCATTTGCGCGGCACCGATCACTTGCTGATTGTCGATCGAATTGCGGTACCATCGGTCGTCGAGCATGAAAAAGCTGCCGTCCTGGTAGTCAAAGCTATAGTAGGTACCCGTGCCTTCGCCTTCCCCAAAAGCAGGATTCGGCCAAAAATCACGGAAGCAAGCCATGGTGGCAGATTTGTTTTCAAAATTGCCTTCGGCATTGTCGGGTCCATAATCGTGGTCATCCAAGATCGCATACTGTGGGCGCGAGCAGAGAAATGCATTCGTATGTGCCTCTAGGCGCACCTTGGTGTATTTTTCATACATCCGGTCGATGTCGTTCCACTCTCCGTTGAGCAAATACACGTTGTCACCCAACCACAGCATGAAGTCACTGGGATTGGCGGTCATCTCGTCAAAGATTTTGGTATGTCTGCCCGGCTTGATGACACCCGTCGCACCCAAGCCATACAGTGCACAAGAACCCAACAAAAAAGACCATTCTTGCTTCAAAATTGCGGGTGCAGCTGCAATCGCAAAGGCATCGCCAACGGCTTGACCATTCAAATAGAGCTGTCCTTGCAGGCTTTTGCCAGCAGGGATGTCTGTAACCTCAAATGTAATGGGTACATGCCCTTTCCATGAAGTTTTACCCTCGATCTGCAAGTTATACACATGCCCATCGACGCGCAATTCGGCTGTTTTACAGTTTTCAACCATGGTCCACACCTTGGCTGATGTGGTCGTCTGTGCGCCGACGATCGGCATGCTCAGGCACTGAGGCGACTGTGAATAGGCAAGCGTGAGACAAATGAGCAGGTTCAAGCTCATCAAGCATGCTCTGAGACAGCACTTTATTTGGAAAATCGACATCGCAATCCTTCTAAAATTGTGGATGAAAATGATTTTTCAAAGAACGCACAAAGGACTACTTTACCCAAGCATTGGTATAGGTATCGTGTACCGTGGGCGCTTTCCTTCCTTCAAGCGCACTGCGAGTCTGGTTTCGGTGAATTTACTCCGTTCTGAAATGGTAAGAAGATCTACAATTTGGCTATGTTGCCTGCTAGGGCTGTGCAGTAGCTTGTGTGCCCAAGTGCCGGTTTTCATCAACGAGTTGCATTATGACAATGCCGCCGTGGATACCGCCGAGGGTGTGGAGATTGCCGGCCCTGCTGGAACCAATCTTTCCTGCTTTAGAATCTATCTCTACAATGGGGCTGTCTCCAGTGCAGCTGTCGTCTATGACTCGGTTGTTTTGTCGGGTGTCATTCCCGACCAATGCAATGGGTTTGGAACCCTGAACTTTCCCGTGAACCTGCCTCGACAGATTCAAAACGGAGGCAATGATGGGATGTCGCTTGTTTTCAGGCCCACCTTTGCAGGTTGCGGAGCCCCGGGCGTGCCGAGGGTCGTGCAATTGCTCAGCTATGAAGGGATTTTTACCGCCCATGCCAATCCGGCAAGCAATCTAGGTGGTCTTGCTGCCGGCATGACTTCAACCGATATCGGTGTTTTTGAAAGTAGCTCCACGCTCACCGGACTGTCACTGCAACTCACGGGCGCCGGCTCATTGTACAGTGATTTCACATGGACCACGCCAGCCGCGGCCACACGGGGAAACCTCAACAATGGGCAGACATTTGGCGGGTTGGTCTGCGGCACAGGGCCTGTAATACCCACAGAGCTACGGTTTCATACCACGCCATCGGGCTGCATTTTGCCTGGAGGAAGCTTCTCGTTTCAAGTTTGCGGCACCAATGCATCCGGCTTCACAGCAATCTCCTACAATAGTCCGATTACTTTGAGCCTCATTTCCGGTCCTGGCTGCAGGCAGACTCCAGCTCGATCATGCG
>JANPHP010000251.1:0-7437 GCA_031424495.1 Bacteroidota bacterium
GCTGTAAAATTCGCCAGCGACAATCAACTTGACGGGTTTGCTCGCCATCCTTGAGTCTGCCATGGCTGCCAAAGCCAGGTCCAAGCCTTTGTAATCGCGGATGAACCCGAAAAAGAGCAGATAATTGAATTGTGGATCCAAGCCCAAAAGCCGCTTGGCTTCATCCTTTTCATAGCTCGCACCAAAATTGTCATAGATCGGATGCGCGGCAAAGACGACTGGCTTATTCGTATTAAAACTGTGGATGTCTTGCTCCACGCTGCGGCTCATCGCGACAAATGCATCGACGCTGCGGGCAAAATAGCGGATGAATTGCATGTCGCCAATGCGTTTTTCATGCGGAATCATATTGTCGACCACGGTGATGACCTTGGTCTTGCCATTTTTGCGGGCGCTTCGAGCAATGGTGCCGAGGCTAGGGCCGATGAAAGGAATCCAAAACTTCATCAAAACGAGGTCGGGGGCCATTTTGCGCAGCTCCTTCCCTATTTTGAACCAGTTGAATGGGTTGACGGAATTGACTTTGATGCGGATGTCGAGTCCCTCGGGGGCCGGTTCCTCAGACATTTGGGTAGTGCCCGGAAAGAGAAAGTTGGGATACTGAAGACTGAAGGTGTAGATGATGACTTCGTGACCTTCCGCTATCAATTCCCTGGCCAGCCGTTCATTGAACGTCGCCAAGCCGCCCCTGAAGGGGTAGGTCGTCCCGATGATTACAATTCGTTTTTTGGCCATGGAGGCAGCAATTTGTCGCAAAATACAGCCCTCGCGCGGCTAATTCAAGTGCATTATTCCTAAGAAAGTTTATCAAGCTAGCTTAGTATGGGATTTCGTCGTCGTTTTAGGCTTCATCTCCATCAGATTCCTCTCCAGATCCACCAAAATCCAGTGAGCCGATGTCGGAAAGATCCCGATTTGCGCGCTCAAAGTCCTCTGGGATGCCGATGTCGATGAAATATCCGTTTTGTTTGTAGCCATCAAAGCGGAGTGTCTTCACATACCGCTCCAAAATATCCTTTTCAAAGCTGAATTTCTCGGGCACATCCACCTTGCTCCACAAACTGCGGTCGATTATGTAGACGCCGGCATTGATGAGGCCGCTCGCCATCGGCTGCTTTTCCCGAAACGCCTTGATGCGCTCGTTTTTATACAACTCGACCGTACCATAGCGATCAAAATCCTTCATTTCCCTGAGTGCCAGGCTAATGAGTGCACCGGGATTGAACATTTGGTTGCATTCCCAGAGCATGAAGAGGTCATTGAGAAAAAGCGTGTCGCCATTGAGTACGAGCACTTGCTCCGTGGTCGTCTTTTCAAATGCCAGCTTGATGCCGCCACCTGTGCCCAAAGGCACGGTTTCGACGGCATATTCGATGTCCATGCCCAGCCAACTGTACCCAAAATGTGCCAAGATCACCTCCCATTTGTGCCCGACTGACAAGACGACCTTTTTGACGCCGACGCGCTTGAGCAAGGGGAAAATGTATTCCAAAAACGGCCTGCCTGCGACCGGAGCCATGGGCTTGGGCACATCGCTCACGACCGTGGCGAGGCGCGTGCCCATGCCACCCGCGAGGATGATTGCTTCCTCTGGATACAACATCATTGCGGAAACAATTCTAATTCAACGAGTTCACAGATGATGTGCCCGAGCAGGATGTGTACTTCCTGGATGCGAGGCGTGTCTTTGCTGGGCACATTCAGGAGAATGTCACTGTGTTCTTTCATTTTGCCGCCGGTCTCGCCGGTCATGGAGACGGTGACCATGCCTTGCGCCTGCGCGAGCTTGAGCGCCTCAATGATGTTGGTGCTGTTGCCGCTCGTGGAGATGCCCACGAGCACGTCGCCGGGGCGGCCCTTGGCCTTGACGAGCCGCGAATAGACGTGGTCATAGCCGTAGTCGTTGGCGACGGCGGTGAGGTAGCTCGTGTTCACATGCAGTGCCTCGGCAAATAGCGGGTCGCGGTCATGGTAAAAGCGGCCTGAGAGCTCGGCGGCGATGTGCTGCGCATCGGCAGCACTGCCGCCATTGCCGCAAAAGAGGATCTTTTTGTCGGCCTGCAAGGCCTTCACGATCGCTGCGACGACCTGTTCTACGCTGGCGATCAGCGCCTTGTCTTCCATCGTCTGCCGCTTGACGTCGATGGAGGCTTGTATCAATTGGGAAATGCGTTGCTGCATGATGTTTCGGTTATATGGACCAAGTCGTGAGACCGGCCTCGGTGAAACTGTAATCTTGTACATCGCCGCCAAACGCGCTCAGGGCCTTGGCGACTGCAAATCGGGTATTGACCGGGCAATAGAAGAAAATGTATCCGCCCCCGCCTGCGCCTGAAATCTTGCCGCCCGTGGAGCCTGCAGCGATTGCAGCTTCATAGAGCTCGTCGATGCTGCTGTTGCTGATGCCCTCGGCCATCGCCTTTTTGTGTTGCCAACTGCTGTGCAAAATCGGCCCTATCTGCGCGATATTGCCCGTCAGCACGGCTTCCTTCATTTCGATGGCTGATTTTTTTACTTCGTGCATCGCCAAAAGCGGGGCTTCTTTGCTACCCGTCACGTTTTTGCTTTGCGTCTCGATGATCTTGCTGCTTTGGCGGCTGGTCTGGGTGTAGTACAGCAAGATGTTGTGCGAGAGCTCGTTGCGGTAGGCGCTGCGCACACGCAAGGGATTCACGATCACCTTGTCCTCGCCATAAAACTCCATGAAGTTGAATCCGCCAAAGGTCGCAGCGTACTGATCTTGCTTGCCGCCAGCCATTTTCAAGTCTTTGCGCTCGATTTCAAAGGCAAGGTGGGCAATGTCGTATTCGCCAAGCGGCAGTTTCAGCCATTCCACAAATGCTCCCAAAATTGCCACGACCATGGTGCTCGAGGAACCTAAGCCAGAGCCGGGAGGTGCATCAGAAAAGGTTGACAGTCTGAATGATAGCGGCTTGTAGATGAAGTCTTGCACGAGGCGGTTGTACACGCCCTTGAGCAAGTCGAGGTTGCCATTGATTTCGAGGCGCTCGGTAGCTTCGCCATGGTAGCTCTCCCCTTGATCGATGGAAATGAACTCAATTTGTCCATTGTCCAATGGCTCGATGGTCGCGTAGCTGTACATCGAGATGGTCGCGTTCAGAATCGCGCCCCCATACAGGTCTGAGTAGGGACTCACATCTGTGCCCCCGCCTGCGAGGCCGATGCGTAAGGGTGCTTTGGAGCGATAGATCATCTCATCTTGCGTTTGATGGCAAATCTAGCGTTTTTGAGGGGAATTGCGAATCGGTCGTATGGGCTTGGGGAAAATGTGATTGGGATATTTGCCTCGACTGATGCAAAAGTGTTGAGGTCGCTGTTTCAGCAATCGATCAACGCCATTTCCCGATGTACAAACCCCTATTGGTGAGTCCCTTGGGATCGTATTGCACTTCAAGCTTGGCTGCGGCAAATGCTGTCCTGAACTCGTGTTCCTCAAACATTGCCAAGCGATGCTGCTCGGTAGCGTGACGCACACCTTCGCCTTTTTCGGCGATCAGGTACTGAAAATTCAGTATAGACACATTACCTTCAGTACCGGTATAGGTCATGCGACAGATTTTCAACTCGTCCTTGTCATAGGTCAGCATGTTGATGTTGTCGGTTTTCCAGACCGCTTTGGAAAACCAAGGCTCCACAACGATGATGCCGCCAGGGTTGAGGTGCTTCGCAAAGCATTGAAGGCTAGCATTCAATTTATCGGTCGACAATACATAGCCGATTGAACTAAAGAGACACAAAACGACATCGAATTTCTTCCCGAGGTCAAAATCGCTCATGTCGGCTAGGTGAAACGGAGTATTCGGGAACTTGGATTCCGCCACTGCCAACAATCCAGGATCTAAATCCAGTCCCTCCAGGTCGAAAGTCGTCGGTAGAAAGCGCATGTGCTCAGCTGTGCCGCAACCGATATCCAAAATGGTTTTTGCTGTCGGATGATGCAACCGGATCAAGGTTTCAATTTGCGCAGCCTCTTGTGCATAATCCTTGAAGCTGTAGAGTGCGTCGTAGTATTTGGCAGATTCTGAAAACATCATTTGAGGGATTTCAGAAGCAAAATAGCCAGAAATCTAGTCCAATCCTACGACCTCGGCAACCAAATACTCATTCCGAAAGGGTGAATTGCGCCCGATCAGCTCGGCCATGAGTCCTGTGAAGAGCAACAATCCGCCAAAAAGGAAGGCGATCATCGCAAAAAACAGTGCTGGTATGTGGGTACTGATGAAAAAATCGCCGCACAGTCCGATCGTACCCAGCAATTTCAAGAAATACATCCCAAAAAGCATTCCCCCACCCAAAAGCGAGAAAATAACCCCCCAGAACCCAAAAAAGTGCATCGGCCGTTTCATGTATTTGCTCATGAATGTGATCGTAAGCAGGTCCAAGAAGCCATTCAGAAAGCGGTTGATGCCAAATTTGGTCACGCCATATTTGCGGGCGATGTGCTCGACGGGCAACTCTCCGATCTTGCGAAAGCCGGCGGCTTTGGCGATTACGGGGATGTAGCGGTGCATTTCGCCATAGACTTCGATGCTTTTGACGACTTGCCGGCGGTAGGCTTTGAATCCGCAGTTCATGTCGTGCAACGTCACGCCATTCACCCAGCGGTTCACGGCGTTGTAGAGCTTGGTGGGGATGGTCTTGGTGATCGGGTCCTTGCGCTTCTGTTTCCAGCCGGATACGAGATCGTAGCCCTCTTCCTTGATCATCTTGTAAAACTCTGGAATGTGCTGCGGGCGATCCTGCAAGTCGGCATCCATGGTGAAAACGACCTCGCCCTTCGCCTTCTGAAAACCGACTTGGAGCGCTGCCGATTTCCCATAATTGCGCTGAAAACTAATACCCTTCACCCTGGGATTCAAGGCACTGAGTTCGTTTACCACCGCCCAAGAGCGGTCGGTACTGCCATCATTGACCATGATGATCTCATAATCATAGCCATTGGCGTCCATCACCGCCCTGATCTCAGCCTCGAGTTCAGGAAGTGATTCATCCTCGTTGTAAAGCGGTACAATGACCGAAATGTCCATTTCGTAAAGTTAATCAATGTCTGAATCAGAATTCGCCGAATTTGCAGAATTTCCAGAAGATGCATTGCTGTGGGGTCTGAATCAGGATTTTCCGAATTTGCAGAATTTCCAGAAGATGCGTTGCGGTGGGGTCTGAATCAGAATTCGCCGAATTTCCAGAATTTCCAGAAGATGCGTCACAGTGATGTTTGGTGTAGAATTTCCAGACGATGCGTCCACGTTCAATAATCACGATTTCTTACCTAGAGATCTTTGAGCACCATGTCCTGCTGAATATGATCATGGGTACTTGGGGTTGAAAAGCAGCTTATAGCCAAGACTTTTGGCCCCAAAATTGATAAGAAGACCTCTTGGATAGTCGTAGACTACAGTGTAATTTTTGGCTTGGGCAAGATGCGAATCGCTCAATTCAACGACTGCCTTGATTTCGATTACGATCTTGCCCCCGACAACAAAATCGGCTCGACGTTCACCGACCTCCACCCCATCATAGAGCACCTGATGTGAATGCTCGCGTACGAATTGAAGACCAGCACGCTCTAATTCGATGGCAAGGCACCGTTGGTAAATGACCTCTTGAAAACCAGGCCCCAATTTGTTATGCACCTTCATCGCGCATCCTATGATCGCATAGGTGAGTGGATCTCGTTCCATGGCTAAGCTAACTAAATTTGCTAATTAAAACACCTCTGATTACAAAAATAGCTACATGGTGCGTAAATAACAATCATTAATCTAAAATAAACTACATTTCGCCTTTCCAATTCCAACATTCTCCCCTCAACACTAAATTTCTAGCAACCAAATAAGTCCAAAATCAAAATTTCCAGAATTGAAGGCCGCTACTAAACGCCAACAATTCTGGAAATTCTGCAAATTCTGTAAATTCTGCTCCTAGAAGGCCAGCACCCCAAACTCAGTCCTGCGATTGAGCTGCTTGTTCTCCTTGGTATCATTGGGCGCTACCGGCGTCTTTTCGCCGTAGCCTTTGGCTACGAGGCGGTTTTCGGCGATGTTGGCGTCGGTGAGGTAGTCTACGACGGATTGGCTACGGGCTTGGCTGAGCTTTTCGTTGTAGACGTCGGAGCCGTCGCTGTCGGTGTGGCCGCCGATCTCGACGACGAGGGTAGGATTCTGCTCCATGATGCGCACGAGACGGTCGAGTTCTGCGACCGATTCGGGACGCAAAGTGGCCTTTGCTACGTCGTAGAAGATGTTTTTGAGCACGATTTTCATGCCGACCTCAAACTTCACGAGCTCGATGTCTTGGGTCACGCCGTTTGCAACGTCAGCCTCGGTGACTTTGACGCCCTCCACAATGTTGTACATATAGCCTTTTTTGTTGCCGGCGAGGTTGTAGCTACCAAAGGGCACGTCGCAGGCTTCATAATAGCCTTGGGCATTGGAGGTCACCTTTTTGACGGTGTTACCGTCGAGGTCCATGACCTTGACCTCGGCGTCGGCGAGCTTGGTGCCCGTGCCTTTCTCGATCACATAACCTTTGATGCAAGCCGTCGTTTTGGGCTTCACTTTGCCGAGCTCGAAATTCATTTCCTTGCCGGCGGGGTAATCATTGGGGTAAAGCGAGACAAGTGCCGTTTTGGAATTGTAGCCTTCGATGCCCGCCGTCAACTCATAATTGGTGCCAAATGGCAGTGTCGTGCGGTATTTGCCGTCGGCGTCACAGGTCAGTTTGGTCACGAATGCACCGTTTTTGTCCTTGATTTCGACTGTCGCGCCAGCCAAAGGCAGTTGCGTCTCAATGTCGGTCACACGGCCGTAAATGTCGGTAGCCTTGATTTTTTCAAGGATAGCATCCTTTTTCAAGCCTTCCTTACCCAGCGATTCTGGCGAGTCAAACTTCTCATCAAACTTCGGATAGCCCTTGACTTTGGCGACCAAGTGGTAGTTGCTGCCATAAGGGATTTCGCAAAATTTGTATTTGCCATCGGCCAAGGTTTTCATGCTTTTGATGCTAAAGCCGTCGTCGCCGATGATGGCCACAATACCGACCAATGGGTCGCCAGAGTCTTTGTCGCGCACGGTGCCATACACGCAAGTGGTCGTGGGGATGCCCTCGGGATCGATCGAGGCGTTGCGGTGCACGTTCATCTTGTTGTCTTTGATCGACGATGTGGCGATGTCTAAGTCGCCGTCGCCATCAAGGTCTGCCGCAACGATCGCTGAGTTCCAATTACCCGAAGGAATCTTGTTTTTCTCGCTGAAAACGCCCTTGCCATCGTTGAGGTGCACGTTGATGACTTCGTCGCGGGTACTTGCCGTGACGATGTCGAGGTCACCGTCCATGTCAAAGTCGGCCACCACGAGGTCAAAGTTGTAGTCGCCTGACTGCACTTGCTGGATCGGCATGAATTCGAGTTTGCCAACC
>JANPHP010000252.1:0-11424 GCA_031424495.1 Bacteroidota bacterium
GAACACCGTCGGTGTGCAGCCTGGTCAAGTTTTGTCATGGAACGGCACCAATTGGGTGCCCGCCGTAGACCAAAACACGACCTACACCGCTGGAACAGGTCTTTCCCTAATCGGAACCACCTTTTCACATGCGCCGCACACGGGCGATGCGACGGGTGCCACCGCGCTCACCGTCGTGGGCCTGCAAGGCCGACCACTATCCGCTACTGCGCCGACAGCTGGGCAGGTCATTTTCTGGAACCAAAGCCTCGGCCGTTGGGAACCACATTCCCTCTCGGGTGGCTCCCTGCTCGTAGCCGGCAATGGCATCGCCATCTCGGGTGACACGATCATCAACACGACTTGGATTGAAAACGGCCCTGATCTCTATCGCCCATCGGGCAATGTCTCCATTGGCAGCATCAACGCCAACCCATCGGCCATTCTGGAACTCAATGCCACCGACCGCGGTTTCTTGCCGCCACGCCTCACCACCGTTGAGCGCGACAATATCAATGCACCTGCCACTGGGCTGGTCATCTACAATACCGTCGACAGCGTGTTGCAAATCTACAATGGCAGTTGCTGGCTAGCCAGTTTCCAGGAAAGCTGCGACGATTGTCTTTTTGACATCAGCATGAGCGATACGGCAGGCGTGATCAACCGCACGACGACCGATACGACGGGAACGACCATTACGTTGAACCAAAACGGCGGTAGCCCGCAGAGCATCTCGATGTTTTTGCTGCACAACCTGCCCGCAGGTGTGACGGCAAGCCTGAGCACCTACTCGGTATTTGCCTCAGGGCAAACCCGTCTCTCGGTACATGCCGACGTTTTTGCACAGCCGGGCACCTTCCCGATTGCCGTGCAGGCCGTCTGCGGCGACCGCATCAAAATCAAAATCTTCAAGGTGACGATCGACTCCTGCTACCAGGTGATGCTCATCGCCAATCAGACCGATTACGATTTGGCGAGTGCGAACGGTTTGCCAGCCGGCATACCGATATGTGTTGTGTTGGATGTGCCGCCTGGCGTGCAGATTTCGTCATCTGCGACCTCCATCCCTGCTTATCAGACAGGTGTTTTGCATCCACAATCGCAAGTGGGCATCCGTAACCGTGGTGGCATCTTGGCACATGGCGGCGACGGCGGTCAAGGCGGCAGCTTTGGCACCTTTGGCGATCCGGGGACAGATGGCGGCAATGCCGTGCATCTCTCCACCCGCACCAATATCGACAACAATGGCGGCTACATCTTTGGCGGCGGCGGCGGCGGCGGCTCGGTGGCGCTTACAATCGTGAGCATTCCCGGCTTCGGCACCCTGAGCTTTGGCGCAGGCGGTGGCGGCGGCGCTTCATTGGGTCTCGGCGGATCATCGGTCTTGGCGATTTTTTATGATGCCGGACAGAATTCGGGTGGTGGCATTACTGCAGTCGGCGGTGCAGGCGGTAGCCTGAACGTGCCGATCTCGCTGAGCATCACTGGATTTACGCTCACGCTCACACCGACCATCGTCGGCGGCGATGGCGGCAACTATGGCGAAGACGGCGACGTGGGCATTCTCTTTGTGAATGTCGACGTGTCAGTTCCCTTCTTGGGTTCGATTTTCAACCAGAATTTCCCGAGCCCACCGCCCACCAACTTGCCTGCTGCGGGTCAAGCCGGCATGGCAATCAAGCGTTTTGGCAATCCATTGATCAGCATCATCGACGGCAACTATCAAACGCTGAGCATCAAAGGTGCTGTAGGTTTGTAGTTTTCGCCTTTAATCACAATTGCCCCGAGGACCTAGCGTGCTCGGGGCAATTGTATTTTGGGGAATTCCTGAGTGGCGCAAGTTGAATGCGAGGCGTTTGCCAATATTGTGCAAAAGAGCTTTCGCCCATTCAGGACTGGGATGGCGTGTGTGTCGCAGACGATGGGCTTTGCCCATCGCTAATAGCTTATGCCCTTGCAGGGCTGTAGCATTAGCCGACAGCCCTGCAAGGGCGAAAGCTATCAGCATAGGGCAAAGCCCTATGCACCGAAGCATACGCAAAATCAGCAAGCCCTGTAGGGGCGAAAGCAAAAAGTAGTTTTGGCAAGTTCCGCCCTGAGCAGAATGTTTGTCGGTTACCTTGAGAAAATCGACGGGATTTCAGTTTGCAAAAAACGCTTGTGGACCTCAAATTTAGGGGCAGGTCACGTGTTCTGGTTCTGGTTCTGGAGAATCCGTTCTGAATGGATTTGCCAATATCAATTGGATGCAAATCTGGCCCATTCGCCCATTAGCAATCCATCCACCTCAATGTGACAGCCTATAAATCCGCAACGGCCAATGCGTGCCGGGGAGAATGAAACGCTCAAGCGGAAATTGCATCACAAAAGTCTCGACCTCGGGCAGCATGGGATCGATTTGCAGCAATGCAAAATGGGTGGCACCCTCGGCAATGAGCCTTTGCAACATGGGCACCGTGATATGCTGCTTGGCAATCGACCAACC
The DNA here is from genome assembly GCA_031424495.1 of Bacteroidota bacterium. Lineage (GTDB taxonomy): Bacteria > Bacteroidota > Bacteroidia > J057 > JADKCL01 > JADKCL01. The sequence goes on from JANPHP010000252.1 coordinate 2,465, forward strand.
TGGCCGACGGGCATGGTACAGGATGAGCGGGCATCGTGCATCCAATCCGCCAAATGTGCTGATCACCAAGGCATTCTCGGGCGTTTGCTCTCGGATGATTTTGCCGGCTTTCTGGGGCAATTCGTCGGGTTGATAGTAGCGAGCCATGTAAATCTGCTCGTCAGGGCTCAGTTGCAAGCCCTCGGTGAGGCGTATGGCCTGCCAACCGATGACTGACATCAATAAAATGAGCACGAGGCCCGCGACCACGCGGTTGCGGGCGCCGAGGAACTTAAAGAGGCGATAGAGTGGGAGGGCGATGAAAAACGCAGCGGGTGCCAAAAACGGAATCTGATAATAATCGTGGTTCGCATTCAGCGTAAAAAATACCAGCAAATAGATGAAAGTCCCGATCGCCCAAAGTCGCATGAAATTGATTCTGGCGTCCTTCATTCCCCAAAAAGCTCCTACAAAGGCAAATGGAACACCAATTACAGCCAGTACCTCAAACTTGATGCGGCCCCACAGCAACTGCCACAGCGGCAATTGTTCACGTGCCTTAAGATCGCCAAAGTACCAGCCGGTCATGTCGTCCATCTTGTGGTATTCGGGAATGAAACTCCAATCGGGCATCGCACCATTCACCCGCTTCACATGCCATTGCCAGGCTAGAAATGTCATGAGCGGAATGAGCAGCAGGAGGGAGTGACGCAAAAAGAAACGCCATTTGCCTTGATGATGGATGTAAACTGCAAGCGGCAAGGCTAGGTAAAATACGTAGGGGATCTTGATCAAAAAGCCAAACATCGCCATCAGCATCGCCACCAAAAACCATCGCCAAGACTCCTGATCGATGGCGCGCAGCATGTAATAGGTCATCGCATGTGCAAAAAACACGGCTGAAAAATCGATGTGAACTGCCCGGGAATAGTAAATCCCCAATGGCAACATCAAAAAAACCAGCGTCGCAAAAGCTGCCAATTCAGCATCTACAAGGTGGCGGATGATCTTGAAAAAGTACCAAGTGGCCCCCAAGAAGAATCCCAGCGCCACCAAGCGAGCCCAGATCAAATGCGGCCCAAACAGTTGGTAGGCCCAAGCCGAAATCGCCTCGGGTAAGGGAAATTCCAAAACCACCGTTTTGTGCCCACCCATCCAACAGACAGCGGGATGCAGGAAGTCCACACCGTTTTGGTAAAAATCCCAGATGTAATAGGCCGTGTCTGCCTGCCGCCACATGTGCGGGTCGTCCAATTCGGGGCCGAGGTGCAATAGGCGCAAGCCGACCAGCAAAATGGCCGGCAACCAAAACCAACGTGGCACACCTTTATGTGGATACAAGCTGTCGATGCGCCAAGATAAGTATCTGTGCAGGAATTACCATGAACGATCGGCGATTGGCAGCGGGAAGACCAGTGTGCATGCCGCAATGGATTCGCGCCAAATTGCAATAAGCCCTCATCAACACCCTCTTTGTGGAAAACACAAGCTGTCGCTGCAGCGCAATTGGCGGATTTCAACGGGTGCAGTTTTAGAATTTTACGGATATTTGCCCTCCTCAATTAAAATAAGACATGAGCGAAAACACATCTCCCAACCACCACAAAGTCCTGATCATCGGTTCAGGACCTGCTGGATACACAGCCGCGATCTATGCCGCCCGTGCGGGCCTCAAGCCCATTTTGTACACCGGATTGCATATTGGCGGCCAATTGATGACTACCACAGAAGTCGAGAATTTCCCGGGCTATCCAGACGGTATCACTGGCCCAGACATGATGGAGGACTTGCGCAAACAATCCATCCGCTTCGGTACGGAGGTGCATTATGAACTCATCGCCAAGGTTGACTTTTCCAGCCATCCGCATCGCGCCTGGACAGATAGCGGAGTGGAATTGACCGCAGACGCTGTTTTGATCTCAACGGGAGCCGATGCAAAATACCTTGGCGTGCCTGGAGAAGCGCATTATCTGAACCTCGGCGTAAGCGCCTGCGCGGTTTGTGATGGTTTCTTTTTCAGGGAAATGCCGGTCGCAGTGGTAGGCGGCGGAGACACGGCTGCCGAAGAAGCAAGCTACCTCGCAGGCTTGTGCCCAGAGGTCCATCTGCTCGTGCGCGGGGATGCGATGCGCGCCTCTAAGATCATGCAGGAGCGCGTGAAGGCCAATCCAAAGATCATCATCCACTGGAATACCGAAACAGTTGAGGTGTTTGGCGAAGAAAAAGTGACGGGCATCCGCGTGCGCAACCGCGTCACAGGCGTCGAGTCTGAAATCGCCATCAAAGGCTTTTTTGTCGCGATCGGGCACACACCTAATACGGCAATTTTCAAGGATTACATCGATATGAACGAGGCGGGCTATATCAACACGATCGGCAAGAGCACGCATACGAATGTAGAGGGTGTATTCGCCTGCGGCGATGCCCAAGACTTCACCTATCGCCAAGCGGTCACTGCTGCTGGCACCGGCTGCATGGCAGCCTTGGACGCCGAGCGCTGGATCAAGGAGCACGGGCTCGACTGAGCCTGAGGTAGCTAGAACAAGCCTTGCTTGATCTAGCCTCCAGCATCGCAGCAAAGCTGCAAAAAAATGGGGCTGGAAGCTGTACATCAACAGCATCCAGCCCCATTCATTTTTCAGCAAAGCTCCTCGCACACGATAAATCGATCCAACTTCTGGTATGTTATACTTTACAGCTCCAGTCGCCATTCTTGATTGGTCATTGCCAATTTGAATTCGTTCATGCTTAATTGCCATGGCTTCTACGAATCTCGAAATTTCCATTTCCAGTTCCGAAAAAGTTGTAATTTCGACCTCGAAAGGGGCCGTGGCTTCATTTCCAACTCAGACCCTCAACGCAACGACTTGTAAAATATGCCAGAGCTCATTTCCAAAGACCAACTCAAGGCCATCATCACCAGTGCCAAAGAGGAGAACATCGATAAGTACCTAGCGCCACTCAATTTGGCTTTGGCCCGATACGCAATCAATACACCATTGCGGATTGCCCATTTTGTGGCTCAATTGGCGCAAGAAAGCGGCAGCTTCAAATACAATGAAGAAATATGGCCCAACCCAGCGCTCGACGCAAATGGCGTCGCCACCAACGGCAGCGAATGGCAGTTGCGCTATGAAGGACGTGCGGAGCTCGGCAACACGCAAGCTGGCGATGGCTACAAGTTCAGAGGCCGTGGCCTCATACAACTCACGGGGCGCAGCAACTACAGCAAGTATGGCGATAGCCTCGGTCAAAACCTCACCGATGGCAACAATCCCGATCATGTGGCGCAAGCTCAACTCGCTGCCGATGCCGCAGGCTGGTACTGGGACAGCCGAGGCTTGAATGCATTCGCGGATAAAGACGATGTCTTGAGCATCACCAAGCGCATCAACGGTGGCACGCTCGGCCTCGATGCCCGTAAGGCATTTCTCGCCAAGGCCAAGACCGCGCTAGGCATCGCCTAGGCTGCGCAATCCTTCATTTACAGCTATTTACCCCGATCGATCACTACCGATGCCTGAAGCCGAAACCAACCCCAGCAATTCGGAAAAGACCTACCCACCGGTCTTGCCCGATGTGCGGACATGGCCGATCTTTCAGATTTCACAGGATCGTGAAGCACTCATCGCGCAGATCGTGCAACGTGCAGAAGGGGAATTAGTAACGCAATTCAGCAAGGGCATCGGTCTTTTGCGCAACGTCGCCGAAGTCTATTATCAAGAACGTGCAAGGTTGCACGACAATCCTTGGAAAGTTGATCCCAAGGATGATCCTGCGTTTTGGAAACGTGTGCGCAATCGCTTGCAACAATATGCACAACCGGGTCATGAGGATCCTGCGGCCACACGCGCGATGCTGCGCGATATCATCGAGCGCTACACGCGCGAGATTGCGGGTGACTTCAATCCCGCGACTTACAATTTTGCACGCAAATTCATCAATTTCGGATTTTCCCGGTTGTTCAATGCTGCGCAGGAAGGCCTTTTTAGAGGATTCAGGAAGCAAAAGCGCCATTTGCAGGAAAAAATGCAAATCATTGGCGAGGTAGACCACCTGCGCGAACTCACGAAAATCGGCACGGTCATTTTGGTGCCCACGCACTTCAGCAACTTGGATAGTATCGTGATCGGCTGGGCGATCGAGACGTTGGGATTGCCTGCATTTACCTACGGAGCTGGAATTAACCTATTTGGGCATCCGGTTTTGAGTTATTTCATGTCTCGACTGGGTGCGTTCCGGGTCGATCGCCGCAAGAAAAATCATGTTTACCTTTCGGTCCTCAAAATCTACGCAGAAGAGGTGCTGCAACGCGGAGGGCATATGCTGTTTTTTCCGGGCGGTACGCGGTCGCGCAGCGGCAGTTTGGAAAATCGCGTGAAATTGGGCCTCATGGGTACCGCGATCGAAACGCAGCGTCGCCATGTCGTTTCCGAGCCCAATAATCCGAAGAAAATCTTTGTGGTGCCCCTGATCATCAGCTACCACAGTGTGTTGGAGGCAAGGGGACTCATCGACGAAAATCTGAAGCAGGAGGGGAAAGAGCGCTTTTTCTTGCTGCAAGATGACTTCTCGAGCCTGCGCAAAAACATCAGTTTTGCCTGGAAGTTTTTCAAAAGCAGCTCCGAAATGGTGTTTTCCTTTGGGGCGCCGATGGATTTGTTTGGGAATCAGGTCGATCTTGCGGGCAAGAGCCTCGACAAATATGGCAATGAGATCGATATGCGGCATTATTTCATGGCAAATGGCCACGAAAACAATGATCCGCAGCGCAATCAGGAATACACTCGATTGCTAGGGCAAAAAATTCTATCGCATTTTCACACCGACAATGTCGTTTTCAGCTCGCACCTCGTGGCTTTTGCGGCTTGGCACATTCTCCTCAACCAAAAAAATGGCGATCTCTACGGCTTGTTGTCGGTGCCAGAGGAGGATCTTTACATTGGTCGAGAGGAAATGCTCAAAACTGTTGATCGGCTGCACGTGCGTCTGCGAGAGCTGGAGCGGGCCGGCCGCCTCAAAATGGCACCGCACCTGCACACAGATATCAGGGCGATCATCGAGCACGGCCTCAAAAATCTTGGCGTCTACCACATAGACTTGCCACTCTTGCGCGGCAGCAAGGGCGAGATTTTGACGCAAGACTTGCGGTTGCTGCTTTTTTACGCCAACCGCCTTCAAGGCTACGAACTTGAAAAATATGTTTAACGCATTATCCATCAAGTAGCTATGCAACCAATAGGCGTCATCGGCTCCGGCAATTTTGGTACAGTGATCGCAAATCTGCTTGCCGAAAACAGCGATGTGCTCATCTACACCCGTCGACCTGAGGTGGTGGAAGCGGTGCGTGAAACGGGTAACTTGAATGGGCAAAAAATCCATCCGCGCATACAAGCCACCACATCTTTGCAAGAGATCGCCGAGCGCTGCACGCTCATTTTCCCAATGTTGCCATCGAAGTACTTCAGGGACAACATGCGCCAAATCGGCCCATACTTGACGCCTGCGCATATTTTGATACATGGCACCAAGGGCCTCGATGTAGAAATCAGTAGTTTTCAAAGCCAAGACGAGCATGGCCTGAAACTGGGCATGCATCAGGTGAAACGCATGAGCCAAGTGATCGCCGAGGAAAGCAGCGTTTTGCGCATTGGTTGCATTTCTGGGCCGAATCTGTCGGGTGAAATCAGCCGCCATTTGCCAGCCGGCACCGTGATCGCGAGTCATTTTGACGAGGTGATCGCCTTGGGGCAAGCCGCGCTGCGCAGTGAGCGCTTCATGGTCTTTGAAAACGATGACTTGATCGGCGTCGAATTGGCCGGCGTTTTGAAAAACATACTTGCCGTGGGCTCAGGGATGATCTCTGGTTTGGGTTTGGGGGAGAATGCAAGGGCGCTGATGATCACACGCGGATGGCGCGAGTTGATGCGCATTGCCGAGCTGTTTGGCAGTGACAAAAGTGCATTGATGGGTCTTGCAGGCATCGGTGACATGATCGCCACCTGTAGCAGCCCACAAAGCCGCAACTACTCCGTGGGTTATCGCATGGCCAAGGGCGAGCGACTTTCAGATATTATTGCCTCCATGGACGAGGTCGCCGAGGGCGTAAATACTGTGCGCACTGCTATGGGCTTGATCAGGTACCATGGACTTCCATCGCCCCTCATCAAGGCATTTCACCTGGTCTTGTTTGAGGATATGCCCATTTTGGAGGCCATCAAAGTACTCATCTCGCACAAGCACGGTGCGGACGTCGATTTCAGGTAACCAACGGGCTGACGATGTTATTCTGGATTTACAGCGTCCATCGCCTTGAGCTCGGGCATCAATCTTCCAAGTAGTTTTTTGCCACGGGAAATGATTGCTGGACCCCCATCCCTCATCTGCGTTTCGATCACCAAGGCAAGTTCGCGCTTAAGATCGGGCTCTACTTGGCTGATTTTGTAGAGAATGTCCATTGCGTTGCAGCGGATCGCAGCAGGCACGAGTGGGTTTTCCAACCAAGGAAACAAGATCAACAGCAAATCGCCGATCGATTCGATCGGCAGCGGCGTGCGAGCAAGTATTTTGGTGGCTGCGCGCAACTCGGCAGGATGTTGAAAGTAGCGCAACCGAGCGGCGACAGAGGCAACGTAACGCGCGGCATGCGATGGATGCTCCTGAGTCACAATGTCCATCACCCAGGCCATGCGCTGTGGAAATGGGGGAGTACCGTTGCAAAACACGTCCCAAGCCGCTGCAAACCGATCTGCATCGCCGCCGATCCATGCAGCGACTTCGTCGGTGCGCTCACGACTGTGAACCTCCAAAAGCATCCCTTCAAGATAGGATCTATCATCATTCATAATGTGTTGCCATCAGCATGCCTTGCAAAAATGCGGGTTTTCTGAGAAAAACGGTTCATTCAAACGACCACTGTTGAAAGAAATCGCCCATCGACATGCAGCCTTTTAGGGCCTAGCCGATGGGCGATTTACAATGTCTACCTATCACTGCAATCGGCATCGATGCCTAGGGCAGAGCCTTTTGATCGCAAAAACGCCTACTTGCAGCTAGCCATTCGGTATCAAGAGGAAGCGTAGGCAACCTCATGATACCCCTTGATATGCGTCCCCATGAAAATTTTGGAGTAGATCCTCACGATGGCAAGGCCATCAAAGATGAGGCTGAGCGCCACAAACGCGGCCAAACCCCATTGATCCTCATGGATATGCGTAAAAATCAAGTCTTCTCCGATGAACGATGCCGTGATCGGGAAGCCGGTGACGCCTAAACAGGCGAGGAAAAACACAAGTCCGAGCTTATCATGTGAATAGCTGTAACCTTGGTGACGATCGAGATCGACTTTTGATTCCAGTTTTCCAAGTCTTTGCAGGCACAAAATCCCCACAATTCCTGAAACAAAAATTCCTGATAAATAGAGGATTGTGTGATCATAGGTAAACTCTTCATTGAATGATACAGCCAAGGCGATCCAAGCATGGTTCGCCAAAACAAGTATCCAACCCATCATCGCATTCTTCCGCTCGACATAGGACCGCAACACCAATCCCAAACCGATCAAGGAAAAAACCGTTGGGAGAATGACACTTACCTCATCCGGCACCACATCGCGCACCATCAACAGCACGGCGCCCAGGGCAAGCGAAGCGGCCACGAAGATCACCAAGCTCTGTGTACCCAAAAACGACAACCTGCGGCCAAGCCACTTGACAGGGGCGCGGTAGATTTTGTAGAGCATTTGATCGAGATTCCACTCCTTGAGGCTGAGCATGTAAAAGGTGTACATGATCCGTTTGGGCAATGAATCCTCAACGGTTTTGGGGCGTGGCACGAAATTGTAGAATTGCTCTCTGATGAGGTAAGTGACCACCGACGGTGAAACAAGGAGCTGGTACGTGCGCAGAAAGGCATTTCCCGCAAAGTGTATCAAGGCAAGCCATTCAAATCCAGCTGCGACCTCTGCAAAAATCAACCCGATCTGAACGATGGATGAATAGGCCACCTGGGTTTTTACCGATGACTGCACGCGGCCGATGCCGGTGGCGACGCCTGCTGTAAGCAAACCCAATACACCGATCATGATGCGCACAGAGGTTTGGTGCTCCCAAAAATGGAAAGTACGCATCAGCAAAAAGACACCCAAATGCACCGACAGTGAGCCATAAAAGATGGCCGAAGAAGGAGTAGGGCCTTCCATAGCCCGCGGCAACCACGACGAAAATGGCAATTGGGCAGATTTCACAGCCGCCGCCGTGAGCAACATCAACGAGATGAAGACTCCAATCAGCGTATGCGATTGAAGGTGCTCACTCACCATCTCAGCATTGCTCAGTTTGAGAAATGTGATGTTTTCATGGAAAAGGTGGTGAATCGCCCACATCGCCAAGATAAGGCCAATATCGCCAAGGCGGTAAATCGAGTAAACCTTGAACGCATTGCGAACCGGCAAATAGCGATTGCGGTAAAATGCGATCAGCAAAAAGGAAGAAATCCCGATGAATTCCCAGCCAATGAACAAAGTCTCCAGATTTCCTGAGAATATGATGAAAACATATCCGACGAAAAGCAGGTGCACCGTGTTGAAGAATCGCTTGTAACCCTGTTCTCGGTGCAAGTAGACGCGGCTGTAGACAGCGACCAAAAACGTGAGGAAGGCACCTACAAAAGAGTAGACCATGGAGGCCTTGTCGTAATAAAAATCGATATAGTATTCATAACCTGTCGTTTGAACCAAGACCAATTCCTTGATGTTGACAACCGGCATGCCCTGAAAGAGCCAAGTCACTGCGAGGGCGATGACCACAACCAATTCAAGCCCGAAGATGCCATAGGCATTGCGTGAAAGCAGCTTTTCATTCTTGCTTGGCAGAAATAGGCTCACCACAAAGCCCAAGAGCGGCAATATGATCGCGAGATGAAGCAAATAGATGATCATGGCTTATTGAATCTGGTAAATAGGAAGGTTGTTTTCATGTGTT
>JANPHP010000253.1:0-35960 GCA_031424495.1 Bacteroidota bacterium
TTCTTCAGGCCCAGCCAGTTGCCGGCTTTCAGCCGACCACTTACACCACGCAGTCCATTCCCTATAACCCCTATCCTTTTAATGTTGGCACCTCGATTTTGGTCGCCCAGGATGACGCTTGGGGCCCGGTCGTGACGCTGCCATTCAACTTTTGTTTCTACGGCATCAACTACAATCAATGCCAAGCAGGTTCCAATGGCATGTTGTCCTTTAATCTCAACGCGCCCAATTCATATTGTCCATGGCCCATCAACGCTGCGATTCCTAGTCCTACAAATCCTATGAACTGTATCATGGGTCCCTGGCATGATATCAATCCTTCGTTTGGTGGCACGGTATTCACACAGATGTATGGCGTGGCTCCCTGTCGTGTCTTTGTGGTTTCTTGGGAAAACAACGCAATGTTTTCCTGTACCCAAGTGACTACTACACAGCAGATTGCGATCTATGAGACCACCAATATCATTGAGGTCTACATCCGCGACAAGCCCTTGTGTGCCACTTGGAATGGTGGTGCCTCCATTTTGGGCGTACACAATGCCACTGGTACACAGGCTGTAGCGATTCCGGGACGCAATTTCCCGAGCCAATGGGCTGCTACCAATGAGGGATGGCGCTTCAATCCCGCTGGAATTCCCAACTATTCCGTCAATTGGTACCAAGTCGGCAATCCTGTGCCGATCGCAACGACAGATACCGTCACAGTCTGCCCGCCCAACTGTAACGTGAGTTATGCTTGCATCGCGACCTATACCAATTGCAACGGCACACAAGTCTCCGTCAATGACACGGTTACCATTTTCCAAAACAATCCCAATGCACTCTCCAACCCGACCTATGTTGAGCCTTCCTGCTTTGGCAGCACAAACGGTAGCATCACGGTAGCGCCGAGCGGCGGCGTACCTGCCTATGCGATCATTTGGCCCGGACTGGGCTTGACCACCGCCACGATCAGCAATTTGCCAGCCGGATCCTATCCTGTGACGATCACTGATTCAGTCGGTTGCGTTTTGTATGATACGATCACGCTGGTGCAGCCTTCCATGGTGGACCCCAATGCTACGGCTACCAATGCATTGTGCTTTGGTGCCTCCTCTGGTACAGCCGCCACGGCTGCGAGTGGCGGTACTCCCGGCTACACCTACGCATGGTCTGGCGGCGGTGGCACAAATCCGATCGCTACTGGATTGGCTGCTGGCCAATACATTGTGACCGTAACCGACAGCCGCGGTTGCATCGACCGCGACACCGTGCAGGTCGCCCAACCGACACAAGTCGTCGCTAGCTCGACGATGGTGCCGGCGCTTTGCAATGGGCAGGCGAGTGGGCAAGCCACTGGCTCAGGCGCAGGTGGCACTCCTGGCTATACCTACAGTTGGTCGCCATCTGGCCAATCCACCCCCACAGCTACCAACCTCGGCGCTGGGCAGCATGTGGTCACGGTCTCCGACCTCAACGGCTGTACAGCCACGTCGACGATTTTGGTGACCCAACCCTCGATTTTGAGTGCGCTCACCACACAAACAAACGTGAGCTGCAACGGTGGCAGCAACGGTACTGCCACGGTGATCTCGTCGGGCGGCACGCCCAGCTATACTTATTCTTGGTCACCCAGCGGTGGCTCGGGTGCCACCGCCTCCAACCTGTCGGCAGGCGCCTATGTCTGCACGATCGTGGACGCAAACGGTTGCAGCATCACGCGCAACTTCCAAATTCTTGAGCCACAGCCTGCTACGGTGGTCGTGTTCTCGACACCTGAGATTTGTGTTGGCTTTTGCAATGGTAGCGCCACGGCAGTCTCTGGCGGCGGCACACCTCCATTTACCTATACATGGAGCACCGGCGCGACGACGCCAGGCCTGATCAATTTGTGCGGCGGCATTTACAGCGTGACGGTCGTCGACGCCCTCGGTTGCGTGGCCACGGGCAGCACGACCGTGCTCGCCAATCCCAATCCGATTGCCAATGCTGGACCTGACCGTAGCTTTTGCGAAGGTGATGGCGGTGTACAGCTGAGCGGCTCAGCCTCTGGCGGCGGCGGCGCACCTTATTATTACACTTGGACTTGCTCCAATCCACCTTGCGGCTTGAGTTGCATCAATTGCCCCAACCCGATTGCCAACCCCACCGATACCACGACCTACTATCTCGCAGTGACCGATGCCAATGGTTGTACATCGATCCTCGACTCGATGATCGTCAATGTATTGCCCAAGCCCATCGTCAACGCTGGCGCCGACACCGCGATTTGCGGCATCCCAGCACCTTGTGTGGTATTGACCCCGACGATCAGCAACGGCTACGGACCCTATACCTATCAGTGGTTACCATCGACCGGCCTCAACAATGCTACGATTCTCAATCCGTGTGCTAGGCCCGATACCTCGACGATTTATGCGCTGGTGGTGACCGACTTGAGCACAGGCTGCTCCAGCGATCTCACGACGACAGACACGCTGGCGACGGTGGAAGTGACCGTGAACCCGGTCCCAGTCGCCGACGGCGGTCCCAATCGCATTATTTGCGATGGAGATACCACACAATTGCAAGGAATCGCCACAGGTGCAGGCCCAGTATATGATTTTCAGTGGAGCCCGACCAATGGTTTGAGCAGCTATACAGCGATCAATCCATTTGCCTTTCCTGCACTCACGACCAACTATACACTGGTTGTTTGGAGCAATGGTTGCCCTAGCTTCGCTGACTCAGTAACTGTTTATGTTGCTGAGATCCCTACGGTGGATGCCGGGCAGGATCGCGACATCTGCGCAGGAGACTCAGCATTCCTTGATGGTAACGCTAACGTTTCTAACCAAGTGATTCCCGACAGCATTGCAACCTATACTTGGTCGCCCTCTGCTGGATTGAGCACCACCAATGTACCAGATGTAATGGCTTCGCCAGCTCAGACAGGTTACTATTACCTCTCGGCCGTTACCGCTTATGGCTGCACCAATTTTGACTCAGTATTGGTGACCATCAATCCATCCCCCATATTGGATGCCGGGCCCAATATCACGGTTTGCGCTGGTTCGGGACCATGGGATTTGAATGGCACGATCACGTGGTACAACAACGTGAATCCGAGTGATTTGCAAAATATCATCATCGATTGGCAGCCTTCTTCCCACATTGTTGGGGCGAATGATGGTAGGGATGTGTCGGTGAATCCAGATCAAACCATGTACTTCTACTTCACGGTCACTTACAACACCTGCACGACGACCGACTCGGTGCTCGTAACGGTGGTAAGCGAAATCAATCCGATTGCGGTTGCCGACACCAATGTCATCTGTCAAGGTGACTCAGTGGGCCTTCACGTGACTGGCGGATTGGGCGGTGGATCCATTTCTTGGACACCAGCAGGTAGCTTGGACGATGCGACATCAGCAGACCCGATGGCTGGGCCCAATGGCACGACCACATATATCGTCACGATGTCTGAAGCGGGTTGTTTTGGCATGGATACTGTGACCGTTCAGGTGATCGAGACCCCCAAAGTCGCTTATGCAAGCTCAATTTCTGAAGGCTGTGCGCCGATCGAAGTCATATTTTCTTCGCTCACGGCCGATGGCATCTTGCTCACATGGGATTTTGGAGACGGCAGCCCTCGCGAAAATGGCGCTACTGTAACGCACGTCTTCGACTCTGTCGGTACATACCCTGTCGTGCTATGGGGCGTGAATACAGGCGGATGTAGAGACAGCAGCCAAGTGAATACAACAGTGATCGTGCACGACACTGTTGTGCCTGCCTTCCATTCCGATCCAAATTACCCCGTGGAATTGGTGATGCCTGGCGGTACGGTTCATTTCATGGACGATACCCCCGGCGCGACCGACTGGCTCTGGAACTTTGGCACGGGCTACAACAGCACTGCCCAAAATCCGACGTACAATTTCACGGCCCCGGGCACTTATTTTGTGAGTTTGCTGGTGCAGAATGAGTTTGGTTGCGCAGGAACCGTGACCCACGGCCCCTACATCGTCAAGGTTGCCGACCTGTTCATTCCCAACGTATTCAGCCCCAATGGAGATGGTGTCAATGACAATTTCATTGTGCAATACACAGGAAATGAGCCATTTACCCTCGCCATCTTTGATCGCTGGGGTGTGAAGCTCCACGTTACCAACAACAAGGTGATCGGCTGGGATGGCAAGAACAAAGAAAATGAGGTCGTCGAAGGGGTCTATTATTATACCCTTAAGATCGGTGAGCGCGACTACACGGGCAACCTTACCTTGGTCCGCTAATCAAGTTTGGGCGTAACGTAAATAGAAATGGCCTCGGCAATCATTGCCAAGGCCATTTCTATTCATGCGGCCGGCAGGGCGCGATACGCTAGGGTGAGTCCCGAGCACGCCCTTCAGTGGGAAGTGTTGGCCGGACGGCATGGGTGTACATCGCGAGGTAGAATTGCGAAGCACTCGTGAAACGGAGTCCAATAGACGTAGTTCGCGCAAGCAATGGCCCTAATGAAGAAACAACAATATGCCTATCGTATACTTTACCCCTAAATCCTGAAATGTCATGTCGACCGAATCGAAGATGTAGCGGAGACATCTAGCGCCTATCGATACACCTCTAACTGACTGCTATTGCTGATGAAGAGCTACAAATCGGAGTCCACAAGTGGAAGGTGTATTTGTTGGCGCTAGATGTCTCGGCGGCGCCAGTCGGCTTGCTCGACATGACATGCTGGCGACTTCAATCAGCCAGGTTTTGTGTCCCGAGATACCTTTTCCTGGTCTCAACGAGGTCTAGGGGTAAAGTTCGCGATAGGCATAAACAACAATGAACAATCTAAACGAGGCCGCAGGCAAATTACTGGCCCGAAATACAGCGAACCGCAAGCGAGGCGTGGTTGATGGGTGAGGGAGCAAATAAATCCATAGCCCGATACTGAACGGAAATCAGTCCCGTATTTGCGCCGGCACAAGCGGGGAAGTGTCGCGCATTACCCGTGGAGGTCTCGCGGGGCGGCCCGCGAGAAGTCAGCCGAGGCCATCGTAGGCGCTCGATCAGCGCTGAAGGGCCACATGAGCAAGGAGTGGTCGCGCATCAAGTCGGAACTTTTTGCGGGAACCTACCGCTCCGCCCCGATGTGGCTGGTGAAGATACCCAAGCCGCGCGGCGGCGTGCGCAAGCTGCGGATACCGACAGTCTCCGATCGTTTGATTCCAAAAAGTGTATCGATGGCAAGCGCTTTTTTCCAGAAGGCCTCGTTCCAAAGGATGATCTTCCCAGTGACCTCGATTTTGATGCGCGCGGCATCAGGGTATACCCTGAGTCGATAGACCTTTTGACGGATTGGATGGGCTGTTTCCTCGCAATATTGCGCCGCGTAGATGGCAGCCGTTTGCCGACATTCGACCAAGTGATAGAGCAACATGAAATTGCGTTTTTATTTTGGCATTTGTGTCAATTGGGGGGAGAAGTGCGTTGAAGGTTGGGTTGATCATGCAATGCGGTCTGAAATCGATGAGGATTTCAGCTTCTCTAGGAATGCAATTTGGGTGGCGCGAGATCGCAGAAATTAGTGTCGCAGGCTCTTGTATGCTAAAAAGCATTAAAGTGTGACTTATGTAATCATGGCCTACATCTGCGTAATTAACGTGGTAAGAATTAACATCTATTTTGTACCGCACGAAATTCATTGTGCAAATGATCTGCCAATTGCAGAATAATAAATCCATATTATCTATGTACGCTCTAAAATTATTTACAGGCATTGCGATTGCCGCAACCATCTTGTTGTCAGGATGTAAAAAGGAGGACTTTTCAGCTACAGGAGGTTTGCCAAGACCGCAAATGAGTGTGGTGCAACCAGTGAACCTCGGCTCAGCGGAAAGTTTTGCCGTACTCGGTGGCACGACAGTGACCAATGCTGGGGCTTCCATCATCGAGGGTGATCTCGGCGTAAGTCCAGGCACCGCAATCACAGGATTCCAACAAAGCCCAATGAATACCATCTCAGGTCCTGGAACTGTGACAGCCGGATTAGGGATCGTGACTGGAACGATCTACGCTGGCGGTCCTGTGGCAGCCCAAGCACACAATGATGCTGTGCTTGCCTACAATTACCTCGTTGCGCAGACGCCAGACACGACTTATGCAGGTGTCACACAATTCAACGGAATCACCTTTACACCAGGTGTTTACCGTTTTGCTCCCTCCGCCAACTTGCAAGTGAATGGTACGGTTTATCTCGACTTTCAGGGAAATAGCGACGCAGTCTTTATTTTCCAATTCGGGACAACCCTCGTCACCATGACAGGCTCCAATGTGATTGCCATCAACAACGGAAATGACTCTTGCGTGGGTCCCAATGTCTATTGGGCAGTAGGTTCATCTGCCACAATTGACGGAAATCAATTCATCGGAACCG
This sequence comes from Bacteroidota bacterium, assembly GCA_031424495.1. GTDB lineage: Bacteria > Bacteroidota > Bacteroidia > J057 > JADKCL01 > JADKCL01. The sequence continues at coordinate 6,389 of JANPHP010000253.1, forward strand.
TCATCGCCAACACAAGCATCAGCATGACGAGTGGCTCCAACGTGAATTGCAGAATCATTGCGCTGAATGGCGCTGTCACCCTGATTGAAAACGAAATTTCAGCATGCGGACAATCATCTGGTGGTCCCCGCGTCGAAAACGTATGCACGACGCTGACGGTAGGCGCTCCTGCATTGGGAAGCTGTGCTACGATTTCAGCTGATACTGCTGCGTCTGGCCTTACCTATGCTTGGTCTACCGGCGCTACCACCCAGGCCATCTCTGTCTGCCCAACGGCTACCACCACTTACAGCGTGACCATCTCCGCAGGCAATCAGCCTGTGGTGATCAAGTACATCACCGTGAATTACTGGAACATCCGCTGCACGGCTGGCAACAGCCCCCAACACAAGGTAATGGTTTGCCACAGGCCTCCAGGCAACCCTACCAACGAGCAGAACATCTGCATCGATTGGAGTGGCGTTCCAGCCCACGTTGCAAGGTTCCGTGCCCCAGGTTCCAATCCCAACCAAGGCCACGATTCTGGCTGCGAAATCGGGAACTGCGCCGGCAATCCTTGCCAATAAGCAGGATCACGTAAGCATAAGATTACAAGGGAGGGGGCGTGAGTCCCCTCCCTTTTTTGAGTGCGCCCAGCATAGGCGCGATACGCACGGGTTCGAGTCCCGAGCACGCTCGTCAGTGGGAAGTGCCAGCCGGACGGCAAGGGTGTCGATCACGAGGGGGAATCGCGAAGCATTCGTGAAACGGCGTCCAATAGACGCAGTTCGTGCAAGCAATACCTTAAGAAAGAAACAACAATGAACAATCTGAAGGAAGCCGAAGGCAAACCGCTGGCCCGACGTACAGAATCAAGCTTAGCGTATCACAAAGACCTTGAAGATAAACGAGCTTGCGTAAACGGTATGCGAGGCGGGGCTGCCGGGTGAGGAAGCAAATAAGTCCAAAGCCCAATACTGAATGGAATGCAGCCACGTATGTGCGGCTGGTATAAGCGGGGAAATGTCGCGCATTCCCCGAGGAGGTCTCGTAGGGCGGCCTGCCTGGACGGGCTACCAAAACCTGTAAAAGTGGGGGCTGGACGAGCAGCGCGCACGGCAATCCGCGTTCAACGGCAGGAGGCCGTGGCGGAACTCTGGTGCGAGCCACTTGAACCAAGCCTTCCCAACATCCTACTTCAAAACATGTGGACTCGTTTCGATGGTCGAAATCTTGAAAAGCTGAAAGGCTCAGGAACAGCCGTGTAAGGAACCTTACGCAGGGTGGTGTGAGGGTACGAAAATAAAGGCGACTAAGTTGCCGCCTTTATTTTCTCCAACTCGATACATGCAGCGGATCAAGCGAAGCTAATGGAGCTGCCGAAGCGCTTGGAGGAATGAAGTAAACCTAAGCGCAGCTTGCAGCTTGCAACGCATTGGTGTTACAGAAGGCTTAACGCATTGAATACCTTATCCTCAAGTGTTTTTTGGGGACAATGATCATTTCCCGCTCAATACCTGGAAATAGACTTTGCGCACCACGCCTGTCGGCATGGTGCCCGTAAAAAGCATGTTGTCTCCTTTTTTGTATTTGCTCACAGTGACCAAATAAGGGGGACTCGCAGGATCGTCTTGAAAATTGATCTTGTTTTTCCCTGCAACTGACCACACGACATCCCCGACCTTTTCGCCCATCATGAACATCTGGCCAGAGCCGTCACTTTTCATGATCAATTGTTGTTTTTTGGCCTCCATGTTTTGCTCCTTGCCGTCGTCTGAAAACCAGATGATCTTCCATTTGTGGGCCACGACCTGTTGTAGGTCATATTTCTGTGCAAAGGCAGTGGTCACACTGAGCAACAGCAGGAAAAAAAGCGTAGATGTCTTGCGCATAATGAAAAAAGTTGAAGGAGAACAAGCTACGAATTTTCGCCGATTTTGGATCAGCGCCGAAGTTTTCAAGATGATTTTTTGCGAAAGTAGGCCTTGCCTTCAGAGATTGCGGATGATTCCCTATTTTTAGCATTGAATGGCGCCTTACAGGATCGTGATCTTACTTTGCTTCATGTCGATGCTCACACTGGGAGCTCGGGCACAGGATTTGGTATTTTGCCTAGATCATACTGAAAACGGCCTTCCTTTAGGATCTGGAAAGCATTTTGAGTTGGAGCGGTTTGGACAAAACGTCGATTTGCTCTTTCGCAGCAGCAATCCGTTGCGCACAGAGAAACTCTACTATTTCATCGATTATCAGCAGGAGGGCAAGTTCGCAGAATTTGATACCAAGACCATGGTCGTCGACCACAACAAAAATTGGGTGCTGCTGTCCTATCGTTTTCAGCAAACAGGGCGCTACCGTGTGATGGTGCTCGATGCAGACAAGAAAGAAATCTGCCGATCAGAAGTCGAAATCATCGTCAAAGAAGAGGAAAATAGCCCTGCCTATTTCAATGGAGCGCGGCTGATTTTTTGCCATGCGGCAATCAAAGGACAACCTGACACCGTGCTGCAAGCGATCAAGATTCCTACGGGCGAAGCCGCCGCATTGTCTGTATTCGTGCGCCACATCAGGCCCTTCAAGACACATCAAATTTTTGTAGATATCTGGGTCGGATCAGGAAAAGGGGCAGGGCAATACCTGGAAACGGTCGAGTTTACCTTGGATCCCAATTGGACATATTCGCAGTTTCCCTATGAATTTCGGAGTGCAGGCGTGTACACTTTCCGGGTGTACAATGAAGATGAGATCTGGATAACCTCAGGCTCGCTCGAGGTGATGTCACAGTAAATGGACCAGCGCCGCGCCTATTTCCCTCCAAAACTCAACCGAAAGGCTACATTTTCCTTGAAGGTCGGCAATGCATAAGCACCGACACGGTAGTACAAGCCGATGCCAACGCCGCGCAAAATCGCCGAGAACATGCTGTCGTGTTGCGGCAAGGGCAATAGTCGCGTGATGGTGAGTCCAGGTTCCAAATAGATATGTTGTGGCGCCCGCTGCGCTGGCAGATGCAGGCCTGCGCCATTGGCATAGCTTTGTCCCCAAGCCGCCGCCATTGCCAAGGTGAGTTGGGGTTGAATGCGCTTACCGATGTGTAGCCACCGCAGCTTGGGACTCAACCGCACAAATGCCTCGGCATACATGTCCGCAGCAAACTCGTCATAACGCATGGTATTGAACGCGCCTTGCAGGTCTGAAAAATTGCCACGCGCATAGTTGCTCCGGTACACACGCATGCGCGACCGCGGGAGCGACCGATCGTTCCAGCCTGCATGCACGAGCACCGCGCCATTCCCCCCACGAAAAGCCTGAAACCGATGCGCAAAACTCATCGCAGCAGCTTGGTAGGCAAAATCGCCAACATTGAAATCCAAGCCACGCGTGTAACGCAGGTGCACGATCGGAGCTTTGTTGCTCGTCAAAATGCGGCGAGCGCCGTTGCGGATGTAGCGCGCTCCGGGTGCCCAGCGCAGCACCACCTCAGCCTCTTCAAAGCGAAAATTGCTGCTGTCGGCATAGCTATAGTCGTAGGCGGTGGACAATGCTTCTTGCCGCCAAGTGAAGCGCATGCCCAGGTCGGAGGGAAGGCGCATGCCGACCCAAGCCTCTCGCAAATCGACATATTCCATGTCGCGCAGGTACCATTGCCGTAGCCCGAGCTCACGGTATGTGTCCTGATGAAGACCACGTTCTGGACGCAGGCCCAGCCTGCGGTAGCCACTCTCGACCAGGTCATGGCCGATCGCCACACCTGCATACAGGCGGTCGTCGCCCAGCGGTGTCAGTTGGAAATTTGCGCCATATTTAGCCTGGCGATCTGCAATTCCCCAACCCAAAAAACCACCGATACAGAATCGCTTGCTCATCGCCTCATTGGTGACCAACCCGATGCCGAGCCTAGCCTTCTCCACGCGATTTTGCGTGAAAATGCGCTCCAACAAGACATCCATCACGCCGACGCCCAGCCGGCCATCGGCTAGTTTCCAGGTCTGGTCGAGCAAGCGGGGCAGCCCCAAAACACGACCCAAGCTATCCAATTTGCGGTAACTCACAGCGTCCAACGCTGTGAGTGGCAGGTTGCGACCCGCCTGCAAGGTGCTGTCTTCCAGGCCAGCGCCGTCGACGACGACCAGCGCGTCTTCCGGTCTGAAGTTGCCGCGCGTCGAGTCATTGAGCACTTGGTGGCTGATGCTGGAATAACCACTCATGTGAATGCGCAGCGGACTGCCTTTGGACAAGGGCTTGGTGTCGATTTCTGTGCGCAATTCGCTAGGGACCCACGCACCGTCTCCAAGTTCAGTATAAACCTGCTGGATCTCGCCCGATTGTATCAAGATCCCGCCTTCGTTGGGAACGAGCGTCACGGCAACGGTGAGCAAGGCCCAATCGCGGCTATGGATGCGCATGTGGCCCTTGAAGCCATCAAAATTGGGCAAACGGGGCTCAAAATCAATGGTAAAAATGCTGTCTTCGCCAGACAAGACCGTGTCGCTCAGGCTGAAACGATACTGGTGCAGGCCGGGATTGGAGACCGGGCTGAGAAATTGCTGCCCAAAGACGCCCACGTAGTTGGTGTAGAAACTCAAGTCTTGCAAGTCGCTGGCCGTGAAGGGAATCACCTTGCCCGGATAACCCGCAAGCCTCGCCGAGAGGATGGTTTCCTGCACCTTGCCGGGATGGAATTGCAGGCGGTGGGTCACTGTTTCTGAAAGAAAAAGATGGAAATCCAAACGGAAAGAATCGGGTAGGCTTCCTTGGAGTGGGCTGGCTGTGAGTTTATTGTAAGTATCAAAGCTAAAATGGGAGCGGTTGAGCGGGTCATTGGCTGTGCGGTGCTCGACGGCATTGCGCATGATGCGCAGTGCGGGATTTTCCGTGGGCTCGATCACGACATCCTCCAAATTCACGCCGCCGGGTTGCAGGGAAATAATGACCTTGGAGCCTGCACGCACGGCAAGGGTCTGCGGCAGATAGCCTAGCAAACTGATGCGCAGGCTATCCTCTGCGCCTGCGGTTGCGAGCTGAAATCGGCCATCCAGACCCGAAAAGCAGCCTTTTTGCGTACCCAAGTTAAGTATGTGGGCAAATGCGAGAGAGTCTCCAGACTCGCCATCGCGCACCAACCCACTTACTTGCGCCTGCAAAGAAGTTGCAGAGCAGAGTATCAGCAGGATCAGCGTCAAAAATCCGAGAAACAATTGGCGTCGCATCACAGGCGAAGATACCGTTTTTGCCAAGGCGATGCGGCTGACAAAATTCACATGAATCTTAGACGGAAATCGTACTTATTCCTGAGCGGCACGCAATCCCTCGATGATGCCCGCCTCGTCCACAGGACCCTTGTAGGCACGCTTCAGATCGAAATCTGCACCGTAAAAGAGCGTTGTCGGTGTCAGTGTCGTGCCAAAGGTATCGAGAAATTGCTGGGCAGTGCAGGTGCCCACAAGTACGCCCGCATGGCCAAGCAGGCCTTTTTCAAGCAAGTAAGGGATCACGCGCGTACGGTCACTAGGGCTCACAATCACCAGTGTATTGTCGACAAAGGCGCCGATGTGCTGCACAATGCTCTCGATGGTCTCCTTGCAGTGGCTGCAATCTGGATCAAAAAAGAGAATGGTCGCAGGCTTGCCGGTGGGCAGATCACTGCGTTGTAGCACGCCACCATCGAGGTTTTCAAATTGGAAGTCGGGGAGCGACTGACGTTTTTTCTGTTCATCGGTCCACTGGGTGCAGGCCGAGATGGACAAAACAGCGAGGCATAATATCCAAAGGCTATGCGGCCAAGGTTGTCTAAAAGTGATGTGCGAGCTTTTCATTCTCCAAAAATATCCAAAAATGGGGGAATTCACACGCTGAGTTTGGCAGGATTGCCTTGCTATGCCAAGACATCCCAAAAAGCTTTTGCATCTTTGCCGCTGCCGACATCATCGTCGTCCACATCAAGATGAAGGAAATAGAAGCCAAAGTGCTGGAGATTGTACCCGAGGAAATCAAGTCCAAGTTGGAAGGTTTGGGGGCAAAGTTTGATTTTGAAGATGAATTTTTTGCCATTTATTACGATGATGCAGCTGGTCGTTTGGCGGGGCAGCAGCAGGTTTTGCGCATTCGAAAAGAGGGCAAAGATTTGCGCATGACATTCAAGGCGCCGCACGCAGACACGCAGGCAGGCATCCGCACGCGGGAGGAGCTGGAAGTGAGCTTTGACGATTTTGAAATGATGCACATCATTTTGCAGCGGCTGGGCTATGTCGAATACCTCAAAATGCGCAAAATAAGAACGCAATATTCCGTGGGGAAAACGCATATTGTGATTGATGCGCATATCGATGACCTAGCCTTTATCCCGCCCTATTTGGAGATCGAGGCACCTTCGCACGAGGATCTATTCACCATGGCCGATCAGTTGGGAATCGCTCGGGAGAGCCTGATCGACTGGAATGCCGCGCGGGTGATGGAGTATTATCGGGGGAAGGGGTAGGTTGCTTTTTTCGTAGGGCTTCGGTAAATTTGACTTCTATGACGCCTGCGCTCACTTTTGATCGGATACATGATTTCAACGGAAGCGTTGATAGAATGCGGTTCCGTGCAAGGATTGAGTCCTTTTTTTCATTTGCTAGGCTGTCGGACTGGATGGTGCGTGTGTCTTCCAAACCGATACGTGAGGTACATGACTTACTTCAGGAAGCGTACGCTCAAATTTTGCAAGATTCGACAATTCTGGATGGTATGACCATGCGCGAGTATGATGAATTTGCTGAACTCGTTCGCCGACTGACCAAGTTGAAGGCTATCTATGAAAAGGCAGGGTATTTTGACAGCAATACATTTGAAACCTTATTGGGAAGGACACTTGATTTGTCCTACGTGGTCGAATCGGAGATCCGTATCGTCGCATTCAAAGGCAAAAAGCGTATCAAAACCGACGATGAACTGAAAGATGCCTTGACGCTTGCATCGCAACAAGCAATTCAAACCAAGATACAACAATAGTTAAATGTCAATTCTGCAAAGACAAATCGTAGAGGTCGAATTTCGACTTCCGCCCGATGGGAAATTTTTGCGCCATCCTTGTATCGTTTTGTCAAATGTAGAAATCAATGATGAGGGAAGGATTTGTAGGCGTGATGCTCACATCGGATCATCGATACAAATCAGACGAATATTCATTTGAGATTTCCAATGATATGCTTTCCAAGGGGCATGACCTCCCGTTTTGCGCTGCAAGAATTCATTTGATCGGTAATTTTCTCTACAAGGATGTCATCAAGAACTCGAAGTGGGGGACCGAGATGCGTAAAGACCCTTTTAGGCGGTTGGTGACCATGATCAACCGCACGACCTTTCAGATGCAGCTCCAATTGTTGCCGCCACTCTGAGTGGGATTTATCTCAAAGCATCAAGCTCAAATTCTTCCAAGCTGTGGAGCACCCGGTCTGCGATCGCCCACCTTGGATCGCCCCAAAACTCAGGAGCGGGCACAAGCACGCAGCGCATGCGCGCTGCCTTGGCGGCAAGGAGGCCATTAAAGCTGTCTTCAATCGCCAAGCACTGTAGAGGCGAGACGCCAAGCGCGTCTGCAGTGTGCAAATAAACCGCAGGATGCGGCTTGCCATGCGTTTCCACTTCGGCTGAACGCAATATTTCAAAGGCATCCCGCACACCCAAATGGTCCAACATCGCCTCGATGAGCACCATCGGCGACGACGATGCGAGTGCAAGCCGCAAACCCGCCGCCTGCACCTGCGCGATCGCCGTGCGCACACCCGGTAGCAATACAGCCTCTGCGCGCATGAGCGCGATCACGCGCGCTACGATCTCGTCATGTACCTGCGTGACCGATTTTCCCTCCCAAGGATACAATTGGTACCACTTGGCGACCACCTCGTCGCAACGCAGGCCCATTGTGGTATGCATCATCGGCAAGGTGAGGGGCACGCCGAGCGCGCCAAAAATTTCCAGTTCGGCGCGTTGCCACAGTGGCTCGGTATCGGCCAAGACACCGTCCATATCAAAAATCACGGCCGCAAGTGGTGGATGTAAACTCATGGCGCAAAGCTCCTGAATTTTGCTTGGATTTGACGGCTAGAATATTGAGATTGGTATGGAATCAAAGACACCATGAAACCCAATACCCTATTGATGATGCTGTTAAGTTTTTTGTTGTTTGCAGCGTTGCCAGAGGGACGGGCGCAAACGACAGCCAACCGCGTGCGCTTGGGGCTCATGGTCGGCCCTGAATTTACGTCTAGGGCGCACCATGAGCTGTTTTCGTCCGTGAGTTTTTCACCGCGATTGGGCTATGCAATCAGTGCCATCGTCATGATTCCGCTCGGACAGCATTTTGGAGTGATCGGCGCTGCGGGATTTGCCAAAATGCGCTATCAATGGAGAGAAACCGATTGGACTGACAGCAACTTTCTCACGCCCAGAAATCTCTATTCGGTCAGCAAGGAGGAGTCTTGGCGTCTCGGTGCCCTGTGCCGGTATGCCTTCCAAAAACAGGACAATGGCCTTTTCTTGAGCTTAGGTCCTGAGTTGGAGATGGTTCATCGGCTTGCGACAACCTTCGTCGTCTATGAGCAGGGCGTAGCAGTCTACAAAGGCAGAATGATCCCTGGCTGGAGTCCACTTTTGGTGTCGGCCCAAGTCTCTGTCGGCTACCTCTGGAAATTTCGGGAAAAGATCGGTTTCAGCATCGAGCCTTATGGGCGCTACGGTAATTTTCGAGGGTTCGAGTATTTTTGGTCACCCTTTCATCATATCAGCGGTGGATTACGCTTGGGTTGCTGGTTTTAGACTGGGCTCAAGACCCTTTTTGACCAAGTTGCCGCATGTCTGCAAGCCATTTTTGGCGTTTTTTAGGAGTTGAGCTCCTCACATTTCCCAACAATGTGAATTTGGACGGTTTGAAACCACAGAATCCAAGGATTTGGCGTTTTAATCCCTTGGTAAGTGGGCGGCCTAGCACCCAATTGTACCAAAAGTTGGGCGAATCCATCGTCATGATCACTCTTGCCGAACGCCCCGCGAGTAATTTGGCTTGAAAAGGACTGCCTTCCTTGTATTTGAAGGCAAATCCCGGTAAAAAAGTGCGGTCGATCAATCCTTTGAGCGGTGCAGGCATGCCTCCCCACCACAAGGGAAATACCATCACTACGTGCTGCGCCCATACAAGGTCGGTTTGGAAGGCTTGTAAATCGGGCTCCAAGGCTTGCTTGCCCTCAAAGCCCAAGTGCAAGGTCGTGTCAAATTGCATTTCGCTGATGCGGTGCACCCTCACTTCAGCACCGCTCTGCAACGCCCCGTCGACATAGGACTGCGCCAATGCGGCGCAAAGACTCTGATTGTTGGGGTGGCCGAGCAAAACCAATATTCGTTTCTTTTCCATGACAGTGAATTTATTGAATGCAAAGCTCGGCAGCGATTGTGGCCTTCAGCGACCACCATCGTTACAAAATCAGGCAAAAAACATGCACTTAGGTTAACGCACAACCGCCGACAAAGCCCTGCGTTTGATGCGGCTCAGGGATTGCGGCCTCACGCCAATATAGGCGGCGATGTAATGTTGCGGAATGCGTTGAGACAAACCTGGATAGTCGATGAGAAATTGCTGGTAGCGTTGCTCAGGTGTATCCATATAAAAGGACGTGAGGCGCTCTGTGGCGTCCACAAAAAGATTTTCGGCAATGAGCCGACCGGCGCGCTCACCATATTCGTTCAAATCATACAACTCCTGCAAACCTTTGCGATCGATCGCGAGCAAGCGGCAAGGCTCTAGACATTGAAGGCTGTAAGGTGAGGATTTTCCTGTGAGGAAGCTTTCATAATTGGCGACAAACTGCCCCTCGCTCGCAAAAAAGCAGGTGACATCCTCCCCTTGTTGGTTTTCAATCGCAACCCGCACGCATCCCTCCAAAATGAAATAAACCGATTGGCAGATTTCACCAGATTGTACAAGGTATTGCCTCGCGGGCGCGACCTGTCCTGTAAACCGCTCGCGGATGCGTCCTTCATCCGCCAGCGACAAGGGAACCAATTGCCGGAAAAAAGCTACCAATCCATCCTTTTCCATCTGTCCAAATTAGGCAAATTATCGAAGGATGACGTGATTTTCATCGCAAATTGAAGCGCAAAGGCTTTTGGCCTTTGCGTTGATGCAGTGGTCTTGACTTGGAGACGAAACGCATGTGCATACATTTGAAGGGTTGGTCACGAACATTTTTGGTCATTGTATGTTTCATCACACGGGTCCAGAAATTGGATTTGTTTGCAATGGATTCGTCTCATGTTTGGCTGATGAAGGGTCTGTGGATAGATCGGTGAAATCGTTGACCGAAAACCTGCAAACTTGGGTTGAATTTTAAACAATCTTGGGGATGGTAAGGGTCGCACGTGGATTACTATTTGTGGCATTTTGGGAACTTCTGCTCGTTCAGGGATATGCACAGACCGCAAGTTCGCGGTTCGGGGCAGGAATCTCAATCGGCGCAGAAGGCACTACATTTGTCAACAATCCTTTTAACAGTCTGGTCTCAAAAATCCTGATTCCGGGCTTCAATGGAGCACTTCATGGACGTGTGTGGATCGGTAATCATTTTGGCGTGCAGCTATCCCCGGGCTATACCTATCGGCCCTATCGTTCAGAGCGTTCATTTGTCGGCGATAGTTTGAATCCCGACGGCACTCCTAACTCCTTGGCTGGAAAGACTGTGGATCGCCATCTCAGCGCCAACCTACACGAGTTCAGGGTGGGATTGATGATTTACTACTATTTTAACAACCCGCAATCGGGATTGCAAATCGGGATTGGTCCTGAATTGCAGTGGAATAAGCTGAAAAAGTTTGACATTGCCATGTCTCAAAACGGGACACAATTCATCCATGAGTCCTCAGACAAAGTAAAATTGCCCATGCTGCCGGCTGCGCAATTCGCGATCGGCTACTCGTGGGCACTCCCCAATGGGATGGAACTCAAAGCCGAGTCGTTTATCAAGTACAGCCCGATTTTTGTGGAAGACGGCAAGACATTGTCTTGGAGCACGGCTGGCCTTCGACTCGGATGGTGGTTGTGAGGCAAAGCCGATGGTGTAAGAAATTGCGAACTCCGGCGGTAGCGAATTGAAAAGCGTTTTTTTTAGTTAATTTCAGGCTTCGTACTGAAATGATTGACGCATGTTTCCAAAAAAATCCTTGTTGATGCGCCGCCTAGGCCGCTCAGCGCTCTCAGCTGCACTTTTGTGCAGCAGTCTTGCATTCGCCCAGAAAAAGGACGAGTGGAAGGTTGATGACCCACACGGGCCCTCCCAAACGATTGCATTTGAGACCAGCGAAGGCACTTGGATGAATCTCGATGTGAGCGCTGATGGTAAGGAAATCGCCTTTGACCTGCTCGGCGACATCTATGTGATGCCGATCTCGGGCGGCAAGGCGCTCCGCATCGCCGAGGGCATGTCTTGGGAGGTGCAGCCCCGTTTCAGCCCAGATGGCAACCAGATCCTTTTCACGAGCGACCGTGCTGGGGGCGACAATATCTGGGTCATGGGCCGCGATGGCAGCGACAAAAAACAGCTCACCAAAGAAACTTTCAGGCTGCTCAACAATCCCTTTTGGCATCCCGGCGGCGAATATTTCGTCGCACGCAAGCACTTTACGGGCACGCGCTCCTTGGGCGCAGGCGAGATGTGGCTCTACCACAAGACGGGTGGGGCAGGCATGCAACTCACCAAGCGCAAAAACGATCAGCAAGACGCTGGAGAGCCTGTCTTTTCACCCGATGGCCGTTATGTTTACTTCAGCGAAGACATGGACGGCGCGGGCTATTTTACCTACAATAAAAATCCCCACGACCAGATTTATGTGATCCGTCGCTACGACACACAGACCGGCGAAATCGAAGAAATCGTCTCTGGTCCCGGCGGTGCCGTGCGCCCGCAGGTGTCGCCCGATGGCAACCTGCTCGCATTCATTCGACGCGTGCGCAACAAGAGCGTGCTGCACATCCACGACCTGCGCACAGGCGAGGAATGGCCCGTTTTTGATCGGCTCAACAAAGATCAGCAAGAAACCTGGGCTACTTTTGGCGTCTATCCTAATTATCAATGGTTGCCTGGCAACAAAGAGGTCGTGATATGGGCAGAGGGTCATTTCTGGCGGGTGAACATCGAATCTACCGAAGCCAAACAAATCCCTTTCACGGCGCAGGTAAAGCAAGTCGTCGCAGAGGCATTGCATTTCCCCCAAGAAGTGAGCCCCAAGACTTTTGAGGCAAAAATGATCCGTCAGGCCACAACGCGCCCCGACGGTAAACAAATGGCTTTTCACGCAGCAGGATACATTTACCTCAAAGATCTCCCCAATGGCACCCCCAAGCGCCTCACCAATGGCGATAACCATGAATACAATCCTACCTATTCTGCAGACGGAAAAAGCATCCTTTATGTGAGCTGGAACGATGCCGAGATGGGGGCGATCAAAGTGCGCGACATCGCGACGGGCGCTGAGCGCAAGGTGACTTTGGAAAAGGGTTATTACCACAATCCGCGCTGGAGCAATGACGGCAAGATGATTGTCTTTGAAAAGGCGACCGGTTCCGGAGAATTAGGCTTTTCATTTGGTACGCTGCCCGGCATTTACGTCTGCAACGCAGATGGCGCAAACTTGCGCCTGCTCACGGTCGATGGCGCGGAGCCCTATTTCAATGAAAACGGTACGCGCGTCTATTACTCGACCGGCGGAGGAATGAAAAAGTCGTTCAAGAGTCTGGGCCTCGACGGCAAAGATGAAATGACGCATTTCACTGCCAAATATGCCAAGGATTTTGTGCCTAGCCCAGACGGCAAGTGGATTGCATTTACAGAATTGTACAATGCTTATGTGGCGGCATTCCCCAAAACAGGTCAAGCACTCGACCTGAACAGCGGGGGAGATGGCTACCCGGTCTTTCAGGTCACCCGTGATGCTGGCACGAGCTTGCACTGGGCGCAAGACAGCAAGCGCCTGCATTGGATGCTCGGGCCGGAATATTTCTCTCGGGATTTGGAGAAATGCTTCACCTTCCTGCCAGGCAGCAAAGACAGTGTGCCGCCTGTGGACAGCGTGGGCCTCAATGTGAACTTGGTGTTGCAGACCGACGTGCCCACGGGCGTGGTCGCCATCACTGGCGCGCGCATCGTGACCATGAAGGGCGATGAAGTTTTTGAGAGCGGCGATCTTGTGATCGAAAACAACCGCATCGTCGCAGTCGGCAAGACCGGCGAGGTAAAGATCCCCAAAGATGCCTTTGTCGTGGACGGCCGTGGCAAGACCGTTATGCCCGGCATCGTGGATGTGCACGCACACATGGGCAATAGCGGCGACGGCGTCTCGCCACAGCAGCAATGGTCTTACTATGCAGGCTTGGCTTATGGGACGACCACGACCCATGACCCGAGTAGCAATACCGAGATGGTCTTTTCACAAAGTGAAATGGTGAAATCGGGTCGGATGGTCGGTCCACGCATCTACTCGACGGGTACAATCTTGTATGGTGCCGACGGCGATTTCAAGGCCACGGTCAACAGTCTGGACGATGCCCGCTCCCACCTGCGCCGCATGAAGGCTGTGGGCGCATTCTCGGTGAAAAGCTACAATCAACCGCGCCGCAATCAGCGGCAGCAGGTGATCCAAGCTGCCCGCGAGCTCCACATGGAGGTCGTGCCTGAGGGCGGCTCATTTTTCTACCACAACATGACGCAGATCCTCGACGGACATACTGGTATCGAGCACAGCATCCCAGTCTCGCCGGTGTATGAGGATGTGCAGAAATTGTGGGGCGGCAGCAAAACGGGCTATACCCCGACGCTCATCGTGGGTTATGGCGGCATCTGGGGCGAAAATTATTGGTATCAGAAGACCGAGGTTTGGAAGAATGAGCGCCTGCTGAAATACTATCCGCGACGCATCTTGGATGCGCGCTCCATGCGCCGCACGATGGCGCCCGACGATGACTTCGGGCATATCGGCAACGCCAAGGCTGCCTACGGGCTCATGAAGGCGGGCACCAAGGTGCAGCTCGGCGCCCATGGTCAATTGCATGGCCTCGGCGCCCATTGGGAGATGTGGATGTTTGTACAAGGCGGATTTTCGCCATTGGAGGCCATACGCGCATCAACTTTGTGGGGCGCAGAGTACATCGGCATGGACAAAGACATCGGCTCGCTAGAGGTCGGCAAGTTGGCGGATTTGATCATCATGGATAAGAATCCGCTGGAAGACATCCGCAATAGCGAATCGATTGCGATGGTGATGCTCAACGGGCGACTCTATGACGCTGAGACGATGAATGAGATCGGCAACCATCCCAAGCCACGCGCACCCTTCTTTTGGGAGCGTGCCAAGGGCAATGATGCATTCCCGTGGCACGAAGAAACCCAAAGTTTCATGGGGGGAGCTTGTGGCTGCTCAGGGCATACGCATAATTGATCGATTGCCGTCTGGAATTGCACAATTCGGGAGCCCTGTGACCTCATGTGAGGCCGCGGGGCTCCCGAAGCGTTTAGGTAATTCTTACACGCCCGGGTATGTCAAAAATCTATTCTTCTGCCAGCTGCTCGATACAAGTATGCGATTCAAGCGGCTTTTGAATGAATTGTTCACAGGTAGACCTTGTCGAACGGTTTGAATTCCCCTCGGAATTTGTCGACTTTTTCGTAACTTTCCCTCCATGTCCAAAAAGGCCAAGGTCATTTTGCTCGCCGCCATTCCCTTGCTGTTGCTTGGGATCGTGTTTTTCATGCCCGGTCTTCCGGGGCACCACCTGATCGAGCCGATGCCCGCAAAAACGACCTCATTGGCCGCAGAAACCCTTCAATTTCAAGAGCAATCGTTTGATGTGGTGAAGGTCGATCCTCGCAAACAAGAGCTTCGCTTGTATTGGAAGGATGCATCTGGACAGGCTTACGGGAGTTTTGATGCACTCAAAGATGGCTTGAGCAAGGATGGCAAAACGCTCAGGTTTGCAATGAATGCGGGCATTTTTTCAGAGGACCATACCCCCGGCGGGCTGCATATAGAAAATGGCAACGAACTCAGAAGCCTGAACTTGAAGGAAGGCGAAGGCAATTTTCACTTGAAGCCGAACGGCGTCTTTGTTTTGGGTGCCGAGGGGGCAAGCGTGGTGAATGCGGAGGATTATTCGCAGTCTGAGCAGGCGCCTAGCATCGCTACCCAGTCTGGCCCCATGTTGGTGATCGATGGGCAGTTGCATCCTGCATTCCACGAGGGTTCAGACAATAAAAATATCCGCAATGGGGTAGGAGTGGATGCAGATGGCAATATCTGGTTTGCGATCTCCAACGAGCGCGTCAATTTCTATGATTTTGCTTCACTTTTTCGTGACAAGTTGCATTGCCCAGATGCCTTGTACCTCGACGGGTCCATCTCAGCAATGTACCTTCCTGAGTTGGAGCGCAACGACGTAGGTTTCGGCTTTTGCGGGATATTGGCCGTCGTCGAATAATTGCCGAAACTTCAAGGTTTCTGAGGAAACTTGTTGGCAATTGCGATGCACTTTCTCTAATTTTCACCATGGCAGTGCAAGTCAATGAAACTTCGTTTGAGCATGTGATGGCTGTGCGCAGTACACATCATCTGCTTGCGCTCCTACGAGAGCGCCATGATTACCTTCCTGAGGCCATTTCTGCAGCACTCGCCGAGCTCAAGCGTCGCAATGTTTCCGGTTTCGATATCTCCAATGCGATGGACGATGGCGACGATGTCGCCAAGTCGGCCGCTCTATCGGCACAAGTCGCCCTACCCAAAAGGATGCTGCTTTTGTGGCTGTTGTTACCATTTCTAGCACTCACACCGTTTGGAGCGCACTACTACCGAGCCTACGTCTCAGGTGGCTACCGTCGGCAATCGCTGCAGTTTTTGGAAGTGACGACGATTGGATTCACTGGCTACATGATTTTGCTTTTGGTCGTCTTGAATTGGTGGTGAATGGGGTGATTTTCTTGTGCGATAGGCTTTGTCACCCTCCCAAAATTGCCCTAAATTCGGCCAAAATTGATCGCTCTGCCCATCTCCCGAAATCCATGGTTGCTTGCTGCCCTGTCCACGACTGTGATGGGAGTATTGATGCTTGCGCTTGACCTGTGTACGCCACAAGGCGGTAGCTTCTGGCAGGGATGGATCACTGAGCACAGCACGCTTGTTTATTTTTGCGAGCCGACGACGTTTGAGGCCTTGTTTCGGCAAAAGATCGACACCTATTCCAATTTGGGATTCTTTTTCACGGCCATGCTTTTGCTCGGATACCGCCGCCTAGACCGGGACCGCACTCCCGAAGGTTTTGCTTTGGTTCATCCGACATGGACCTTGGCTTTTGCGATTGCGATGTTGACGACATTCACAGGGAGTAGCATTTTTCATGCATCGCTCACCCTGCGCGGCGAGGCCCTCGATCTGGCGGGCACTTACGCGAGTGCACTGCTGCCCGGCTTTTTCAACCTACATCGGCTGGGCAGCTTGTGGCTGCGCCGGCACCTGCCCGCTACGCCATTTTTGTTGGCTTGGTTGGTGATTTGGCTCATTTGCTCCTTGCTGATCTTTCAGCTGAGCTCGCGCGTGGTCGTGCCTGGCGGCTTGATCTTGATCGGACTCAGCGGATTTATCTTGTGGTTGCGTGTGCGGCCGCGACGGGGATGGTGGTTTGCGGGAAGTAGCATCGCGCTCACGGTGCTGGCGGCCTCATTTTTTGTGATGGACATCGAGCGTGTCGGCTGCGACCCTGGGAGTTGGTACCAGGCACATAGCATTTGGCACTTGCTCGCCGCTGCTGCTGCTGGAAGCTATTATGGATTCATGCGCCGATTACAATGAGTCTTCGCTAGGCCTTAAGGAATGCATATCTACGCGCCGATTTCATGGCGGCATCATTATTTCAAGCTGTAGATCAATTATTTTAAATCCTCAAGCAACCAAAGGTCGATCAATCGCGTCTCAAGGAGATCGATTCAAGTTCGGCGATTTTGCCGCGCAAGAATAATCGTAACTTGGTAGCGTGGAAGCAGTACTCAGTATTCAAAATCTCAGAAAGCAATACGGCCGTATCACGGCCGTCGAAGGCTTGAATCTAGAGATTCCCCGTGGCACGATCTTCGGTATCCTGGGACCCAACGGCAGTGGCAAGACCACGACGCTGGGCATGGTGCTCGATGTGATCAACCGCACAAGTGGGGAGTATCTCTGGTTTGGACAACCCGGTAGCAAGGAGACGCGCAAGCGAATCGGCGCTATTTTGGAGGCGCCTTTGTTTTATCCTTATCTCAGCGGCTACAACAACATGCGTGTTGTCGCCCAGATCAAGGGCGCAAGTCTCGACGAAATCGATCCCTTGCTGGAAACGGTGGGCTTGCTGGAACGCAAGGACTACCCCTTCAAGACTTATTCTTTGGGGATGAAGCAACGCTTGGCCATTGCTGCAGCACTGCTGCGCAAGCCCGAGGTGCTCATTCTCGACGAGCCGACCAATGGTCTGGACCCGCAGGGTATCGTGGAGATCAGGGACTTGGTGCGCCGCATCGGCAACCAAGGCGTCACGATCTTGCTGGCGAGCCACCTGCTCGACGAGGTCGAGAAAGTCTGCTCGCATGTCGCCGTCCTCCAAAAAGGAAAATTGCTCTACTCTGGCACCGTCGAGGGCATGAAGCCGGGCTTGGCATTTCTCATTCTCCAAGCAGCCGACATGGCAGCCTTGGAGCGCGAAGTGCGAGGCCTGTTTGGATTCAAATCCGCCAAAATGGATGAAGGCAAGCTGCATGTGATTTTTGATCATACGCCCGATCCTGCCGAAATCAATCAGCAGTTGCAGACGCGGCAGATTTTCCTTTCTCACTTGGCGCTGCGCAAATCGACCTTGGAAGAACAATTCTTGGAACTAACCCGCTCTACAAAATGATCAGGCTGCTTCAAATCGAACTCAATAAACTGCGCAGTTACCGCGCATTTTGGGTGCTTATCATCCTCTATTTTGTGGGATTGGCTGGCACGCTCCTCTCGATCCAAGGGATCTTCAATTCCTTTTTGGATGATAATGTGCCGTCACAAATGGCCGCTGGCGCACGATGGGATTTTTATTCCTTGCCCGATGGTTGGCACTGGCTGAGCTGGATCGGCTCGTTTTTCAACCTGCTGTTGCCGATCGTCGTGGTCATCATTGTGAGCGCTGAGTTTAGCTACAAAACCGTGCGTCAAAACGTGATCACAGGCATGAGCCGCGAGGAATGGATGTCTGGAAAGCTGATTCTCATGGGATTTCTGGCCTTGATGAGCACATTGGTCGTGGTGTTGATCACACTTCTCTTGGGTATGCTACATACCGATCTCAGCTTGGGGCTCAAGATGTTTTCCAAGGTGAGTTTTGTGCTAGGGTATCTGCTGCAAACCTCGGGTTACTTGCTTTTGGCGATGCTCATGAGCATCATCATCCGCAATACGGGCGTCACGATCGGTATTCTCACCGTCTACTCGCTCTTTTTGGAGCGTGTGATGTATGCTTTTCTGCCAGATGGCTTTGAAGGCTTTTTCCCTCTGCGTGCGATGAATGACATGTTGCCGCTCCCGATCGACCTCTTGGGCACAGGGACAGGTGTATTGCCGATCCTGCCGACGATCATTTCCCTAATTTATATCGGGTTGTTTAGCGGTGCGGGTTACCTCATCCTGAAGCGCCGTGATCTCTAAGTAGGCATTTCTAAAAAAAAACTTTTTGCGATCCTCGACGAGCTAGCTTGTCGAGGATCGTTCATTTTGCACGCAAATGCTTTAAAGTTGTATTTTTGAAATAAATGTTGTTAAATTCAACTTTATAGTTGTGAATCTGAAAATGATGCGTAACTTTGTGGTATAGAAGGAGGCGATGGGCGACAAAGCACAAGCGGGAAAGTTCCTGCGAAACTTCAAGGAAAAAATGAAAGTCTTCGACATCCTATTCTTGGATGATCGCGGCAAGAATGTGCAAGCACTAGCGACGCTTGAAATTACACCCATGCGTAGGAAGCAGGTGCTGGAATCGCTGGATGTACTGGATTATTCTGCGGGTCCGCTTGCTGAGTCGGCTTATGGAGGAGGGAAGGAGATGTGGGTATTTGGGAAGGAGGTCAAGTCACTTGAAATCTACATCAAGATTACCATGGGGATCGCAGGTGCGGCGGTAATTTGCATCTCGTTTCATTTGTCTGAGCATCCGATGCGTTATCCATTCAGAGAAGTTTAACGGCGATTGGAGTAGCGTAAATGAGTCAATATTGGCGCCTAAATTGAAAGAAAAATGAAAAGTCCGATTACAGGAAAGGAAATGAAATTGCTCAAGGAGCGCCGAGCAATCGTGTTTCGCAAAGAAACATTTGAGGTCTTGTATCATTTCTGGCAAGGTGAAACTGTCGAGGAGCAGTTTACCACCACAGCGCTCGATGAGATCAATATTGGGCAGGCATACAATCAGTTCCGAAGTCGGCACAAGCTGCCTTTTCCGGATGAGATTCAAGAAATTCGGGAACAGTATGGCCTTTCAGCAACAAAAATGGCCGAGATCTTGGGCTTTGGAACCAATGTATACAGACAATATGAAGCTGGCGAAGTGCCAAGTGAGTCAAATGCACGCTTGATACAGCTTGCCAAGGATCCTGAGCGCTTTCGCAGCCTCGTCGCGCTCTGCACGTCGCTTGATGAAAAGACGGTTGAAAAGCTGCAACATCGATTGGATCATCTAAAGCAAATGGCGCCGGTACAGCCTCCTTTGGAGTCTTATCTTATGGGAGCTCTGCAGCCCGACGAATTCTCAGGTTATCGAAGGCCCAATTTCAAGCGATTTGTAGCAATGGTAGCTGCATTTTCCAAGGCAATGCAGCCTTGGAAAACCAAGCTAAATAAGCTACTGTTCTATGCCGATTTCATCCATTTTGCCAAAACCTGCAACTCTATCAGCGGCATGCGGTATGATGCGATCAAGTTGGGACCTGTTCCACACAATTTTCAGGGACTCTATCAGTTGATGGCTGATCAAGATGCAATCGCCATCGAATACACGGCCTACGAAAATGGCAGCATTGGTGAGCGCTTTGCACCCAAAGATGCTGCCGAAGACATCTTGAGTGCCTCCGAAATGGAGACGATTCAAGCCGTGATCCAACGATTCAAGAAGGCCTCGAGCCACGATATCATTTTTGAGAGCCACCTTGAAAAAGCTTGGAAAGAAAACGTAGACCAACCCAATCGGATGATTAGCTATCAAAAGTACGGGTTTGAGCTGGGCCAAGCCTAAAGCCAATCAAAACTCATCGATCTCTGCAACATGCGTTACCTGTCATCGACAACTGAAGTTGTAGTTTTGCAGCAAGAGTTAGTTGCATCGGCACCTTGAACGTGGATTATCATGGAGAAGTATTTCAAGATCATCAGTCAGAGTTATCAAAGCTATGCAGGGTATTTGTGGCAAGACATCTTGCACCCTAGCTGGAACAGCTTTTTTTGGTGGACGATTGCATTGTCTGTCTTCTTTTTTGGGCTGGAAATTTTTCGGCCATGGCGTCGGGAGCAAGCGATCATTCGCAAAGATTTTTGGTTGGATCTCTTCTATGTATTTTTCAACTTCTTCTTGTTTTCCTTGATCGTATGGTATGCTGGACAGCAGCTTCTTACGCAAATTTTTGACGATTTCATCGGCTTGTTTGGGATGGACAATATTGTGGCCGTGCAGGTTCACAAATTGCCGGTGTGGGCTTATTTTTTGATCTTGTTTTTGGTCGGGGACTTCGTGAGTTGGAATGTACACCGCATTTTGCACCGCGTAGGCTGGATGTGGGAGTTTCACAAAGTGCATCATAGCGTTGAGCAAATGGGCTTTGCAGCCCATGTGCGCTATCACTGGATGGAAAACCTCATCTACTGGACTTTTCGGTTTTTGCCCTTTGCGATCTTGGGTGCGGACATGAGCCAAATATTTGCAATCCATGTATTCAACGTGGCATCGGGCCACTTCAACCACGTGAATTGCACCGTGAATCCACGGGTAACGGGCAGTGTTTTTGGCGCCTTGATCGGTTTGGGGCTGGCGAGCTTGTATGCAAGCGAGTGGTGGATGTGGATTTTAATGGTAGCCGGTGGCGTGCTGGTATTCGGTTTGATATTAGGGAAATACATGCGCTACATTCTGAACAGCCCCGAAATGCACCTGTGGCATCATGCATGGGACATTCCCAAGGACAGACCCAACGGCATGAACTTCGGGATCACACTTGCGATTTGGGATTATATCTTCGGCACGGCAGTCGTGCCGCGCATCGATGGTGAGGTCAGGCTGGGCTTTGATCATCTGGAAGAATTCCCGAAGGGATTTCTGGGGCAAGAAATCTATGGATTCTCCCATCCCAAAACCGGTGCTCAGCTGAAAGCGCAAGAGATCAGCAAACCCTGAAAAGGCTTTCACCATCTCCCACTGTGATGAATTTCACTGAAATTCATCATGAGCCACTCGTCTAGGGGACGGGTGAGTGTGCGGGAGTCAGTGATGTTGTAGGCAAGCATCCCCACGATGGATCTGTAGTCGCTCGAAAAATCTATCTGCTCCGTGACCGTAATTCCCTCCATCATTCGTGAAGCATCGATGAGGTAAAAAAGCTCTGTTGTACCGCGTTTCACATCGGAATCGCTTCGCTCGCGGCCTTGGTAGCGCAGGCGCAGCTCATAGGTTGCGGCAGACAGCTTCTCCTGCGGGAAACTAAGCTGAAAGCGGCCCTGCTCATCGCTCAGGGTGCCTGCGAGCAGGCTGTCGCCTGCATAAGCCATCACTTGCGCATAAGCGACCGGCTCGCGTGTGTACACGTCCTGAACTTTGCCGTGCAAGACGATGCTGTCTCCCAAAATGGCTGTCGTAGGCTGCTCACTGCTCAGCGTATCCCGCAATGCCTCAACAGTGGGCTGCAACGTCTGCGCATCCGCACGCGAGAAGCCAAAAACCTCCAAGCCAAAAGTCAGGACAAATGCCAGCGCAAAAAGACGCAGCCGCGCATTGGCGAAGCCGGGTATCGCAACGCCATCCAATGGCAGCGGCGCAAGCACATTTGCAGAAACCCTGCCGCAAATCGGCGCTGCGGCGCTTTCCATCTCGGCAAGCACCGCTGCACGGTCCATACCCGTAAAGTCGCGCACAACCTTGTCGCACTGTTGGCAGTGACGACCCGCCGCAGTCTCGTTCATCGCTGACCACGACGCATGGCAGGGTTGAGGGATATGTATGGATTTTGGTGGTTGCATCATTTGGATATTTGCTGAAGGTAAGCGTATGGAAAGAAAACAGGGCAATTACCACCTGCCACTGTGATGGATTTCACTGTTGTGCATCATGAGCCATTCATCGAGGGGGCGGTAGAGCGATTCCTTACCATAGGTTGGGCCGTTGAGGGATCGGCTACCTGAAATATTTCGCTCCGGAAGAATCGAAATGATTTCCCCGACCAAGGTTCCGCCCCATTTGTCATCGTCATAACTCGAAGCGGAAATCGTGATGCCATCCACCATTTGTGATGCGTCGATGAGGTAAATGAACTCCCGCACATCGCGTTGGATTTCATGGTCGCGGCGTTCGCGGCCCATGTAGCGTAAGCGGAGTTGATAGGAGTCACCTGTAAATGCCTCTTTGGGAATGCGCAATTCGAAGTTGCCTGCCGTGTCACTCATCGTACCCGCGAGCAGGAGCGCGCCATCAAAAGCCATGACCTGAGCGCCCTGCACGGGTTCTTGCGTGTACACGTCCACGACCTTCCCGATCAAGACGATGTCGGTAGCCTTGGGAATGTTCAATGCAAAGCGGAGATTATCCGGTTTTTTGAGCGACTCGATGGAGGGTTGCACAGTCTGCGCATCTGCTTGCGATATCCCCCAGACCTCCAATCCAAATGCCATCACAAAAGCGAGCACAAAAAATCGCAAACGTTCGGTGGGGAAACGCACCAAGGCAAATCCTTCCAAAGCCGGTCTGGTTAAGACAGCTTGATCGACACGGCCACAAATTTTACCTTGTTTTACTGCGATTGCATTCAAAATCGCCGCCTCATCCATGCCAGTAAAGTCGCGCACGACCTTATCACACTTCAAACAATGCCGCCCGTGATCGGTTTCCGACATCGTGGACCAGTCTTCTTGGCAAGGAATCGGAATTTGAATGGATCCTAAAGCTGACATATTCCAAAAGATTTGCATCCAATTTCGGAAATAATCAGCCTCGCATTCGACACAATTTCTGGTGTCGGTTACACGATTGTGTGCACTTGATCAGAACTTAAAGTAGTCCGTTGGCTTGTCGACCACAAATTTTTGGTCGCGATTGGCAGCCTCCCAAGCGGTGGTGAACACCAATTGTGCCACGCGTGTCGCTCTCGGAAACAGGATTTTCTCGATGTCGTCGGTCGGTTTGTGGTAATCTTCGTGCACGCCGCTGAAGTAAAAAATCACGGGGATGTCGTGCTTGGCGAAGTTGAAGTGGTCGCTGCGGAAATAAAACTGGTTGGGGTCGTCTTCGGCGTTGAAGGTATAATCCAATTCCAGGTTGGAGATGACCTTGTTGGCGCTTTCATTGGCGACGTGCAGTTGCGTGCTTAGGCGGTCACTGCCGATCACGTAGATGTACTGTGGCTCACCTTTGTGTTTTTCATCCACGCGGCCGATCATGTCGATGTTGAGATCGCATACGGTCTTGGCGATCGGGTAGGCGGGATGATCGGAGTAATATTCCGAGCCAAGCAGGCCCTTTTCCTCGCCAGAAACAGGCATAAAAAGTATGCTGCGGCGCGGGCGATGGCCATCTTGAACGGCAGCCATGAAAGCCTCCGCGATCTCAAGCAAGGCGACGGTACCGGTACCGTCATCGTCTGCGCCATTGTAGATTTCACCATTCCGGATGCCGAGGTGGTCAAAATGGGCAGTGATGACCACGACTTCGTCCTTTTTGTCGGTGCCTTCGATGAAGCCCAGCACATTTTCTGCTGTCACGACCTCGTTGCTAGCATCTGTTTTCAAGGAAAACTTGGCTTTGCTCAGGTCCACTTGGGCGACTTCTGCACTGTTATTCAATGCCTTCTTTTGCACCTCTACGGTCGTTTTGCCCTTTTTCAAGAGGCCATTGGCGGTGGATTCGGAGATGTAGAAGGTCGGAAAACCACCATCCTCCAGATAGGCGAGTTTCAATGAGCTGCTATTGAGCAGGTTTTTCACCCATGGACGGGCGGTCCAGCCTTTGAAGGTTTCGTCGGTAACGATGACAAGCGCAGCTTTTGCGCCTTGGTTCACCAAGGCTTTTTCTTTCAGGTTGGGATTCTCGGCCCATTCCGATGCTTCTTCAGTGCCCGAAATCAATGATTTGCCATTGACCACTGGCTCGCCGTTGAGCACGACAGCCATTTTGCCTTTGAGGTCTACGCCATTGAGATTGTCATATTCGTTGGCGGAAATTCCATATCCGGCAAATGCATACTCGAGCTCGAGATTGCTTGCGAGTGATGATTTGTCAAAGCAAATGAAGTCTTCGCTGATCTTCAACTCGTCTTTGCCGGTGAGAGAGGCCGTCGCACTTGTCACCTTCAGGCGATTGAGCTCATAGGTTTGGTACCATTCGCCCTTGTTGCCAGGTTTGAGGCCCATTTTCTGAAATTGTGTTGCGAGGTAGCGGGCAGCTATCTTTTGGCCTCTTGTGCCCGTTTCGCGCCCCTCCAATTCATCGGATGCAATGAAGCGCAAGTGGGCTTCAAGGTCTTCGGGCGTGATGGTCGCTGCGTATTTTTTGATCCATTCCACATCACTCACCAACCGATCTGTCAATTGTCCAGACGCTGCGAGGCGGTCGCCAGCTTGCTTGAAATTGGTCGGCGAATCCGTCCCTGCACGGCTGATGCCTTTGGCATCGCGCGGGTCTTTGGCGGGAGCGATGATCGTCTGCGCATTGCTCCAAAAGGGCAATGCAAGGGCAAGGAAGCAAGAAAATAGAAGGATTCTGAATTTCATAGGATCAAAAATACTGAGAATATGGCCCACGGGAGGGGCAAAAACTGCGCATTCAGACCCGATCAATCGTGAATGGCGATCTTGTCGACACGGCGTTGGTGGCGGCCACCTTCAAATTGGGTATCTACAAAGGCTTGCACGATCTGCTCGGCTAGCTCAAGCGATACAAATCTGGCAGGAAGGCAGATGATATTGGCGTCGTTGTGCGTGCGGGAAAGGGTTGCAAGCTCGACCTCCCAAGCGATTGCGGCACGTATGCCTGCATGCTTGTTGGCGGCCATCGCGACACCGTTTGCGCTGCCGCAAATGAGGATGCCCAAGGGAAACTCGCCCGCCTCGACGGCACGCGCGAGCGGGTGCACGTAGTCGGGGTAGTCACAGGAGGCCTCTGAGTCGGTTCCGTAGTCGCTGACTGCGTAACCTTGGGCTTCAAGATAGGATTTGATGGCGGCCTTGTAGGTGAATCCTGCATGGTCGCCACCGATGGCGATAGTCTTCATATTACTCATGTTGTAACGATAGCTTCGGGTGGTTTTGCATCATTTTTCCGTTCCGCAGCTTCCTCGCGCGCCTTGCGTTTGGCGACGCGTGAACTGATGATGATACCGACTTCATACAAAATCATCAAAGGCGCAAAAACCAGCAATTGGCTGAATGGATCGGGTGATGGCGTGATGAGGGCGGCGATTGTGAGCAAGGCGACGACCGAGTGCCGACGGTATTTGCGCAAAAATTCAGGTGTGACCAGGCCGATGAGCGAGAGGTAATAGATGATGAGCGGCAACTCAAAGACGAGGCCCGAGGCAAACAATACCGTTAGCTCAAAATTGATCACGTCACCGATGCGCCAGATGTTTTCGGCCTCTTCAAAGAGCACAAACTGGGCGAGAAACATGACTGAGGTGGGCAAGATGACATAGTAACCAAAGGCCACCCCAATGAAAAACAAAATGCTCGTCGTGAGTACATTCCACCGCACACGCTTGGCTTCCCTTTTGGACAATGCAGGCCTGATGAAGCGCCAAAGTTCAAAGGTCACGTAGGGGAATGCAATGATCAATCCACCAAGAAAAGCATAAATAAATGCCTTCATGAATTGCTCATAAGGCGAGGTGGCTTGTATGGCCACCATTTCTCCTCCTTTGGTTTTGATTTTGAAGCCGGCCATCTGACCCGAGGTCATGAATTTCTTGGCATCGACCCGCAGTTTGATCGGAATCTCATGGTAGCCTGTGTCGGTCTTGGTGGCGATGGGTGTCGAGGCGGCTCCATTGCTATCAGGCAGCAAGCTCGACGCTGGCTTGGGAAACAGGCTATCAGGCAGCGCCATGAGCCCTTCCAACTCTAGTGTATCTGCCTTAGCTGTGAAATAAGCGCCATTTTTCTCCTCGGGTGGGCAGAAGTCGTCGCTGACGTACTCGCACATCATGCGGTAGGTCACGAAGTTGTACCTGAATGGCGCCATGAACACGCCACCGATCACCTCGATGCGGTAGATGAATAGGACTGTGGCACAGATGGCGATGGCGATCACACTGCGCACCAAGTGCCAGCGCAACTCCTCCAAATGGTCAAAAAACGACATCTCCTCCGGACTCTGGTCCGCGCCACGCTTCGTCTTTTTTCGCCAAGAAAATATCCCCACTACTGCCTTTACTTAGGTCAAAATTTCAATCAAAAGATACTTCAATGAGCTTAAATTCATTCCGCTCCGCATTTCCTACACCCAAGAGCATCATGCGACCATTGTCGAGCATGGTGCTACGGCGTGGGAAAAACAGGTTGTCTTCGCGCTCATTGCGCGCCAAATCCTTGGTCGTGAGTGTACCATCCTTGAGGTCAAAGCTGCTGCATTGGATTTTGCCTTGCGCGCCACGCTCAGAGAGGTATACAAAGTTCAATTGCCCCTCTGCGAAGCCACATACATAACCCAGCAATTCGCCGCGAATGTAGTCGCGCTGCTTCTTTTCAAACGTATTCGCCCATTTGATTGCGCCGCTTTTCATGTCGATCGCCACAGTGGCCACGTCATAATAGCGGTGTTGTGGCTTGCCATTGTGCTCAGTGACATAAAATTCCTCCATCACCCAGTACAACTGATTGTCTTTTTCCAGCAATTCAGCCTTGGTGAAATCGGCCCCACGTTGCTGATAACGCGTGACCCAACTGTCTGGGATGTCCATCACAAACTCTTGGGTCTTGATCAATTCGCGCTTGATGTCAAAAAAGATATAGGCCAGTTTGTTCCACTTGAGCGGCGTCTGATATTTGTTGGCGCCGTTGAGAAATCCTTTTTCGGAGCCATCTGAGAGGATGCCCACAAATGCTAGGTCACCCGAAGCCGTCACTTTGATCATGCCCTCTGGGACCGACACTCCATGAAAATCCATGGAGTAGGTGTAGAATTTGTTTTCCTTGTGCACGTAGCGCACGATCTTGGGCAGATTTACCGTGTCCTTGACCGTATTGGTCGCGGTTTCATAGACCATGTAGAAATAGGCATTGCCGCGATCGTCGAGCGTGGCTTGCTTCACTTTGTACTTGAGCAGCGTTGGCTCAAGCAAGAGTCGCTTGGCCCAGACCTTGGTGCCGGCGTCGTCGGTGACGCTGCAAAAGAAGTCGCGCTTTTTGAAACTCGCACTTGGGTTGTGGCCCATCCAGAGCAAGCTCTTGCGGTCTGGCGAATAGGAAATCACTTCCTCGTAACCCTTTTTGGCATTTTTGGTATAGTTGCTGATCGTCTGCAAAGTACCTTTTTCGCGGCCATCGAGGTCCCAGAGTTGCATCTTGGTGCCCATGCGTTTGATTGCAGGGGAATATTGAGTGCCCACAACGCCGACAGCATTGTCCATCCTGATCAACTCAGACACGCCAGCAAGCCTAGGATCGGCATCTTTGGTCACTGGCCTGAACCAAACTTCCTCAAACTTTTCGTTGTAAGTTTCGAGGTAATGATTGGTCTGCTTGCGCTCCTCGTTGCTCGTCCAGTACTCGATCACCGTGAAGCGGTCGTCTTTGTTGCCGACGATCCCTACGGGATAGCCCATTGTGCTCACAGGATAGTTGAGTCTAAACGTCTTCTCTGCGGTGATGCGCTGGGCAAAAGAGCGGCCCATTCCCACCGTGAGCAAACAAAGGAGCAATACCAAAGATTTTTTCATCGTGCAGCAAAATTGATTTTAGATGGACATCAGGCCTGCTCCAAATCTGGGACGGAGGCGTATTGCAGCGGAAATGAGCTCATTTTTTCATGAATCTCTCCGCGCACGGCAGCGATCACAGCCTCGTCTTCGGGTGCCATAAGCACTTGGTCGATCTTCTCAGCAATGAAACGCATGTCGTCTTCGCGCAAACCCCTTGAGGTCACAGCTGCTGTGCCGATGCGAATGCCGCTGGTAACGAATGGGCTTTCGGTGTCAAAAGGCACCATGTTTTTGTTCACGGTGATATCTGCAGTGACCAATGCATTCTCCGCAATCTTGCCATTGAGGCCCTTGCTGCGCAAGTCCACGAGCATCAAATGGTTGTCGGTGCCATCGCTGATGATTTTGTAACCGCGGTCGATCATGGCTGCCGCCATGGCCTGTGCGTTGCGAATCACTTGCTCGCCATACACCTTGAAAGATGGTTGCAGCGCCTCACCAAAAGCAACCGCTTTGGCGGCGATCACATGCATGAGCGGGCCACCTTGCGAGCCAGGAAAGACAGCGCTATCCAGCAGAGAGCTCATTTTGATGGGCGAGCCATTTTTCAAGGTCTTGCCAAATGGGTTGTCGAAGTCCTGACCCATCATGATGAGGCCACCACGTGGTCCGCGCAGGGTTTTGTGCGTGGTCGTGGTGACGATGTGGCAGTGTTGCATCGGATTGTTGAGCAAGCCCACGGCGATCAAGCCCGCAGGGTGGGCGATGTCGGCCAGCAGCAAAGCGCCCACTTCGTCAGCGATGCTGCGCATCGTTGCGTAGTCCCAGTCGCGGGCATAGGCACTCGCGCCGGCGATGATCATCTTGGGGCGTTCGCGCAGGGCGATTTCCCTAATCTTGTTGAAATCGATGCGGCCCGTCTCGCGCTCCACGCCATAAAATACAGGGCGAAACAGTTTCCCTGAAAAATTGACAGGGCTGCCATGTGTGAGGTGTCCACCGTGAGACAGGTCAAAGCCCAAGATCGTGTCGCCGGGTTGGAGGCAAGCGAGCATCACCGCAAAATTGGCTTGGGAGCCGGAGTGTGGTTGCACATTACACCATTCGGCACCGAAGAGCGTTTTCACGCGGTCACGGGCGAGGTTCTCGGCCATGTCCACAATGGCGCAGCCGCCATAGTAGCGTTTGCCGGGCAGGCCCTCCGCATATTTATTGGTGAAGCAAGATCCCATCGCCTCCAAAACGGCTTGGGACACAAAATTTTCAGAGGCAATCAATTCCACTCCTTCCTTTTGGCGGTGAAATTCCTGCTCGATCATGTCAAAAATCGGGTCGCGCATCTTTTGATTTTGAATCTGAGGGCGAAGTTACTGGAAAATGTGCGAAGGGAATTGCGGAAAGTTTTCAACGCATGG
>JANPHP010000254.1:0-10381 GCA_031424495.1 Bacteroidota bacterium
CTCACCGATGCCGAGGGTAGGCAGACCCGCGACAGTGTGATCCAAAAAGGCACTTGGGCGCTCAAAGGAGACACCCTCAGCCTATTTGAACCCAATCTCTCCATCCCCAATTCACAGTTTGTCGTCTCCACCAAAGGCGATCGCATGGAGCTTAATAGCACCATGGACATGGATATGGACGGGCAAGCCGACGACAAGTATTGGTTGATGCAACGCCGCAAAAAATAGTTCGCAGTGGCGGTTGTGCATCAGCAACACGGCCCATCATTCATTCGCAGCCACGCATTCCTCCCAAATCATGAAGAAAAATCAAGCGCCAACACCCCAAAAACCTGCTCCAAAGGGGCTCAAGGTCCTGCTTACCGCCGCATTTGGCACTGCTGTGATCGGCATCATTGCCGTCTGCATCGCGCTCGCGAAGGATCAATCATCGACGCTCATGATGGGCATGGCCTTGCTTGGCGTCGCCGCAGCCCTTGGCGTCGTTTTGCTCAACGCAATGTTTCCGCGTAAACCGCGCACCTAATTCAATTGGGCCCTGACGCAAACTCCTGCAACAGCAAAGCAGTGCTCTTGGGCAATTCGTCAATCATGATGTGTTTTCGCATTTGCACAAGCAGGTCTTGCGTCGTTTGCCGGTAGGTTTCAGGATTGCTGAGCAAAACCTCGAGCACCAAGTGCATGGCTTTGATCTCATAGGTTCTCGCTGCCTGAAATTGTCCGTTGATCTCCAGTAACAATGCCTTTTCATAGAGCGCCTCAGCGATCAAAGCCCATTTGTCGCAGTCAAACCTTTCTTGTAGGTCGATGTAGCCAATGAATTGAGGCAGTGGTAAATCCACAATCTCTTTGGCCTCTTTATCTGTGCGAATCAAATCATCGAGCATGTAGATCGTATCCAGAATTTTGCCGTCGGTGCGGCGCGAGATGATCTCGGCGAGCGCCTGTGCAAAGACCTGCAATTGCCGCAGTAAGTAGTCTCGTTCTTGCATTTTTGGCGGATGTTCGAATTTTTAATTGCATTTCTTAAGATGCGTCGTCATCGCGGCCCTTCCAAAACTTGTAGATGGTATAGGCCGTCAAAATGATCACCGCACAGAGGAATACCCATTTCATGATTTCAAATTTCGCACAAATTGTTCGATGATGGCGACTGTTTGGTCCATGTTTGTCTCGGCAAGCACCTTTGTCTGCAATGCCTGAGCCGCAGAACGCATTTCGACAGCACTGCTTGCTTGCTGAATGCGGTTCGCGAGGTTTTTGGGACGCATTTGATGGTACCAAATCGGCTTGGTTGCTACCCCCAATCGCCGCAGGTGCTTCGCAAAATAGGGCTGATCGGCTACAAAAGTCACAGGCACATGGGGCACGCCTGCGCGTGTCACTGCCGTGCTCGTGCCTGCCCCTGCATGGTGCACCACACATGCAGCATGCGGAAACAACCAATCATGCGGCACAAAATCTACAAAAAGGACATTGTCGGGCGCAGACTTTGCAAAGAGGCCACTGTAGCCGCTTTGAATGATGGCTGCTTTGCCCGCAATGCGCAATGCCTCGATCACAATTGCAGTCAATGCGGGCCCTTTTGTGCCGCCCATCGACCCAAAACTCACGACGACCGGGCGTGGATGACGCTTCAAAAACGCTTCTATTGCTGGTGTCGGCACATATCCGGGTTCCTCCAAAATCCAAGGACCCACAACTTGGAAATGACTTGGTAGGTCAGAATAGGTGGGGGTAAGGGTGGGGGAACAAGCTATCAGATTCAACTGCGGAGACAAAACGTGAAACGTAGCAATGTCGACTGTCGGGCCACCCAAACGTCGCAAAAAGTCCTTGGCTGCGCGATCGACCGGGCGAAGCGCCCAGTCGACAAGCTTCCAAGCCACAGGATTGAGTAGCTTGCCAAGATTGTAAAATCCTGGCGGCACATTGTATTTCGTTGCAATGCCAGCGGGAGCCAAGATGCCGCCGATGCGCGGGATACCGAGCTGCGCAGCTGCCTCGCTGCTCAAAAAGTCGACCATGTGGATCACGGCTAAATCGCAGCCTACCAAGGCCGCCTTTGCAGCATGGAAATAAGCTTCACCATCTGCAAAAAAGGCTTCCTCCATCAACATCCGCAATTGTTTTACAGGGTTGTGGGTGTGCAGCATTTTGTCGAGCATCTCATTGAGGGCATGCTGCGTGACGACGGGGCCGCAAGGCCTGAAGTCCAAGCCTTTGGACACAAAACGATCAGCATGAAAGGGATGGCTGATCACCCGCACGGCATGGCCGGCGGCGCGCAGCGCCAATGCCAATGCGAGATAGGGCTGTATGTCACCCGTGCTTCCGACGGTGCAGATCGCGATTTTCATGCTACACGATGGTTTTATGACGCAATTACCGCAACCATCGATGATTTGTTATCGATAAACAAAAATATAGATGCTCAGCCACATCGCCCCACAGACTATCCCTACCAACAAAAATAGGAGCCGATCGGTGGTGCTGTACAACCAAAAACTATTACCCTTGCTGTCGCGCCCCTTGAAAAGGCCTACAATGAGGGCGGCACCGATCCCAAAAACAGGAAGCAATGTCGAGAAAAAGACCAACAACAAGCGGCGCGCAAATGACAAGGTGACGGGCACGCGTTCGGCGGTAGCGATCTCCTCTAGCTTTTCATTGACCTTTGCTTTTTCGGTGGATTGGCCACGTTCTTGTAGGAGCTTGCGCGCAAATGCCACTTGGTCAGCAGGTTGCCTTGCGGCATCTGCAAGCATTTCCATCAATTCATCGTTGTCTAGTTCGCCCAACATCTCACGCAAGCCTTCTTCATTGTCGGTATCAGCGATGATCCCAGCGGTGATCAGCAGCATTCTTGCATGCTCATAGACAGACGCTGACACCATCAATTTCACTGCGTCGGGAGGTCTATTGAAGGCCATATTGGCATTGAATTCGCTGCCGCCTGTTTCTACCTTGCCGATGATGTCATGGCTGCCAAGCAGCTTTACAATCGGCTCTAAATCTTGAGGATAGGCTGCGGAAAAGATTTCTTTGTACATATAGGGATGAATGAATTCGATCTTTTGTGTTTTTTGTAATGTACGACAATTGGGGCGGTAAAGGAAGCCATTGCAAGAATAGACAGCAACAAGAAACAAGAATTTTGAACCGTGGCATAGCCCATCCGAAGGCAACAATCATTCACCGAATCGAGGCGATACCATGTGGGTCGTTGAGTCAGAAAATTACTTAAACTGTCAGATCAAATGCGTGGATCAATCGATTGAAAATCAATTATTGAACACAAAGTCTATCCTGCTTGGCATGCAATTCACACACTTGTTTTCCTCGTTATTTAATATGAATTTTACATGTCAGCAGTAGAATATGAGATCAACCAACTTAGGGATCATTGTGATCCTGTTTTGCATTCTGGTAGGGATGCAGGGCAAAGTCGA
Source organism: Bacteroidota bacterium (assembly GCA_031424495.1). GTDB lineage: Bacteria > Bacteroidota > Bacteroidia > J057 > JADKCL01 > JADKCL01. The sequence continues at coordinate 3,453 of JANPHP010000254.1, forward strand.
CGCACAGTGTACAGGTGGGGTAAACGCAGGGGCGATCACGCCTACTTTGGTTTACCAAACAATTCCGTGCTCCAAAGCAGGCGAATATTACACGTTTGCAGCGACATTAGGCGCTACGTACACGTTTACTTATTGCACCGGCGGGGGCAATGGAAATGGCCTAGATCTCTACCTCACGATCTTGGACAATTCGGGTACTGCCGTGCCCGGTGCATTCAACGACAATTTTTGCTTTCCGATTTTTCCCCAGGTGACTTGGGTCGCAACGGCAACGGCGACGTTTAGGGTGCGCATCAGTTTGCCGCCTGCCGGCTGCGGCGCAAATGCCACCTGCACACAAATGGCCTACAAGATGACCAATCCGCCCGGGCCGGGCTCCAGTTGCGGCAATCCCATGGTCGTGGCTGCGATACCTTACAACAATACCGGTCTCACGACCTGTGGCAATGGCAATCCCTACACGAGTGCGCATGCTTGCGGCAGCACTTATATGAACGGCGAAGATTTCATCTTCAGGTACACCAGCCCGGGCAATGAGTGCATCAACATCAACCTTACAGGCACGACCAATTGGGTGGGTGTTTTTGTCTACAATGGTTGCCCAGATTTGGTGACGACATCTTGTATAGCCCAGTTGACAAGCGGGGCTGGCAATCCCAACCTCCTCAATGTGAGCCTCACTGCGCCGGGCATCTATTACTTTATGGTTTCCACTTTGCCGCCACCCACTTGCACGGCCTTCAACATTGCCATCACGCGTTGCCCTACAGGCACAACATGCAGCTATTCCCGGGTCGTACCCAGCCTGCCTTACAATGTGAACAACCTCACGACCTGTGGTTTCGGCAACGACTACAACAGCACGATGGCCTGTACCGATGCTTATATGAACGGGGAGGATTTCATTTTCAGCTATACGATTACTGCACCGCAGTGCATCGATATTTTCACAACAGGCACCACGAGTTGGGCAGGCTTATTTGCTTACAATGGCTGCCCAAGTACGCTGGGCACTACCTGCCTTGCCAAAAATGTCAGCATTTTTGGCAATCCCTCCCTCGTCGGACTGCAATTGCCAGCTCCCGGCACATATTATTTCATGGTCGACACCAAGCCCATGCCCAACTGCACACCCTTCAATATCCTCATTGATACATGTAGGCCTCCAGTACCATGTGGTTCCAATCCGCCGCCAACCAACTCATGCCTCGGCGCCACCAACATCACCAACTACAATCCGTTTTGTGGCACGACCGATACCACGATCTACAATGCCGATGGTCCAGGTAACTTGCCCGGTACATTTTGCGGCACGATCGAAAACAATGCTTGGTTCAGTTTTGTCGCAGACACCACCGTGGTACACTTTTTCTTCACGGTCTACAATTGTTATTACGGCAACGGCATCCAGGCGCAAGTCTTCGCATCCACCAATTGCACCAGTTTCTCGGCTGTGAGCAATTGTTTCAATCCCGGCACCATGAGCAACGGCACGATCACGGCCACAGGCCTCACGCCAGGTCAGACCTATTACCTCATGGTCGATGGCTATGCCGACGACGATTGCGACTACCTCGTGAGTTGGGATGGTGGCCCGCTGCCTGTCAAGTTCGGCAATATCAATGCTTTGTCTGTGGATCGCAAAGTTCACATCAACTGGGAAACGTTGGAGGAAAGCGGTTGCCGAGGCTTTTACATCGAGCGCGGCAGCCCGACGATTGCGGGTGAATTGAATGGTTTTGATTGGGAAAGCGCTGGTTTTGTCGATGGGCATGACCATAGCAGCAGTTTGCAGGCCTACTACTTTACCGATGAATCGCCGATTGCTGGCGATGGTTATTACCGCATCCGTGAAGAAGACTACGATGGTTTTTCATCCTACAGCGAGATTTTCCATGTCGTCGAGGCCTTGGTTGCTGGCAATCAGTTGTTGGAAATCTATCCCAATCCTGCCAAAGACCGCTTGAATCTTACCATGGGATTCTCCTCAGGCGGCGCTGCTGTCTTGAGATTGTTTGATATTTCAGGCAAGGTCGTGCACCGGGCCGATCTCGGCGAATTTTCTACGGGTACTTATACACGTAGCATTGACCTACCCAACTTGAGCAACGGCGTGTATTTCTATGACCTGCAAATGGGTAAGCAGAGCAGCCACGGCAAGTTGATGATCGCGCAGTGAGATTAGGGGAATGAGCGAGCCATTGGGCCGTTGCTTGGGGAATGCATTGCGCTACTGCCTAAAACTGAAAAATTTGCCGCCAACGTTGGGACATTCGATTCCCTCCGTTGGCGGCAAATTTGCTACCGTCGCTGATCGCCCTGCACAATTGCCAATGATGACATTTGGCGCATGCGACGACCACTGATCAATCGGCCAAGCCCGCAATTGCCTCCACAATTGCCTTTGCAACGGAAGAGGGCGTGCGTTTGGATCCGACCTGATTGGTCATCACTGCAATTCCGACCGGCTGCTTGCCCTCAGCAAACACACGCAAGCGCACATCGCAGCTGCTCCCTCCGCGGCTTGTGGCACCGTTTTTATCGAGAAACCCAGTGGTCGTGAGTTGCCAGCCGAGGCCCATATTCATGTCCACGCCAGTTTTTGGGTTGGTGGCGGTCTTCCATTTTTGGGTAGACAATGCCAGCCCTTCCTGTAGCACACTCATGGCAGACCCTTGACTGCTCAATTGCATCGCTTCATTCAATGCCGCCAAAAAAGTATGCATATCTCTTGCCGACGACTTGAGGTCCACTGCGCCATTGATTGCTACGGCTCGTCCCTTAGCGTGCCCGATCGATTCTACGGCACCGATCGGCACGTCGGACCCCACAAATGTCTCTTTCATTCCCAATGTTCCCGTGATTTCTTCCAAGAGATCACCGTACGTGATGTCTGCACCCATACTAGCCTGCGCGGCAGCCACTGCAGCAAACCCCAATGTTACAAAGCCTGGATTGGAGTAGATCCATTCATTTTGCTGGATTCGGTGAGCCCAGTTCTTTTGAAGGTTTTCATCATTCCACCAGCCAACGAAATCTTCCGATGGAGCGTAGCCGTCAAAGAGTTTCACCGATGGCTGACCATCTGGCGACTTGTCTGGCATACCAGAAGTATGCGTCGCAAAATCCAAGAATGTAGCTGTATCCCAGTAGGGTGAAGGCTGATTGATTACTGGGAAATAGGGAGCTACCAAGGCATTTTCCATCGGGCCAATTACATTCTTGACTTGCAATATTGCCGTGAGAATTGCTGTAAATGCCTTGGTGACCGACCCCAAAGCAAAGACTGTCGACTCGGTGATCTTTTGATCGGGACCGGCCTTGCCATACTTGTAAAACTTGCGAATGCCCTGATCTCCAGGATAGAAAAGCGCGACTGAAATGCCCAATTCGTCTGCCAAGGGCGAATTGATCGATCTCCGCATGCTTTTGAGCAATCTACGGCATTGTACATGCACGATTTGGTCGATCTGATCCTTCAGACTTCCAAATGGGATTGTTTCTCCAGAATTTTTGTAGCCTTCCATCGTTTTGGAAAATTAGTTGTGAGAATAATTGGTGAATAGAGTTACCGCCAGCAGGTTTTCAAGGGCAGCGGCGCAAATGTGCGTAGTGCTCGCTGCAGGCAATTGCTAGCCGCAGGTTTATAAATCTACTCAATTCTACCGGATTCTTGTGCCGATGTGACACATATAAGATTGGAACTGTTATGCGTCACTTCGAAGGTGATAGCATATCACTTCGGAGGTAATAGCATATCACTTCGGAGGTAATAGCATATCACTTCGGAGGTAATAGCATATCACTTCGGAGGTGATAGCATATCACTTCGGAGGTAATAGCATATCACTTCGGAGGTAATAGCATATCACTTCGGAGGTAATATCATATCACTTCGGAGGTGATAGCATATCACTTCGGAGGTGATATGCTATATGTAACCGATACTTTATGTGTAACTAAAGTAAACTCAACATCTGTTTAAGAGACTAGGTTCGGAAGCAACGAGGATACGTAGGTGAATTGCCCCTATAAGCAGAAAAAAGCAGGGCCGATCTCGCGACCGGCCCTGCTTCCATTCTGTTTTTCAGTGCGATGAATTACTTCATCAACACGAGCTTCAGCGTCTTCACTTCGCCATTGGCGGTCATGAGTTTCGCGAAGTAGATGCCATTGGCAGCGTCATCGGCTTTGAAGTCAACTTCGTAGGTTTTGTGGCTGACCACGTCGCCTTCAAAGATGGTGCCCATGTTGCGGCCGTCCATTGCAAACACAGTCACTTTCACTTGGTCGTCGCTAGGGACGGTGAAGCGCAAAGTGGTGCTAGCTTGGAATGGGTTCGGGAATGCCTCCATCGAAACAGCCTCGATTTCTTCGATCGAACCGCCGCCAGAAGTAGCGTTGGTTTTGAGCGGGGCTGCACAAGCAACGTTTGAGCCGCAAGATCCCAAGTAGTCACCGTGGCCGATGTGGGCCTGCACAGTGAATGCATTGGGGCTGATGCAGAGCGTTTGGCCATTGTGGCAGATCGAGATTTTGGTCAGGCCGTTACCGCAACGTGCATCGATCACGCAGACGCGGGTGGTGCAGGTAGCGGTGCAACCGTTTGCGTCGGTGAGGGTAGCGATGTAGTCGGTGCTCACGGTCGGGCACACAGTGGTCGATGCAGTGTTGGCACCGTTGCTCCAAGCGATGGAGTAGGGTGGGCAACCGCCGGCAAAGCCAGATGCAGTGATGGTGGCGCAGGCGCTAGGAGCCCAGCCCAAGTACACAGTTGCATTGCCTGAGCAAGTGACGCTCAATGGGGCAGGCTGTGTGAGTTCAGCGGTTGCAAAGGCTTGGCAGCCGTTTGCGTCGGTCACGGTGACAGCATACATGCCAGCAGCGACACCATTGATCACACCACCGATGCCACCTGTGCTCCACGCATAAGTGTAAGGTGCGCATCCGCCTGTAACAGCAGAGGAGATCGAACCATTGGAAGCACCATTGCAGCTCACGCCATAGCCGCAGCTAAAGACCGAGGTGGTCAAGCTCGTGGCCAACACAGCAGGCTGGGTCAGGGTGATGGTAGCAGAAGTGCTGCAGCCATTTTGGTCTGTTGCGACGACACTGTAAGTGCCAGCGGCAAGGCCGCTCAGGTCTTCAGTTGTCGCGCCATTGCTCCAGCTGAATGCATAGTTGCCAGAACCGCCGGTCACTGTGAGGTCGATGGAACCATTGGTGGCACCATTGCAGCTCACGTTGTAGCCGCAAGAGAAAGTAGCTGCGCTGATCGTGTTCACGACAGGCGTAGGCTCGGTCAAAGTGATCGACTGGCTCAAGGTACAGCCATTGGCGTCGGTGACGACGACGGAGTAGCTGCCACCGGAGAGGCCGCTGATCATTTGGCTGCTGCCACCATTGCTCCAAACATAGTTGTAAGGAGCTGTGCCACCGCTGATGTTGGCGAAGACCATACCGTCAGCAGCGCCAGCGCAGCTGATGTTGGATCCGCTTGCGTAAGTCTGTGCGATCAAGCTGCCTGCGAGTGCAGTAGGCTCAGTCACGGTGACGCTGCCGCTGTAGGTACAGCCAAAGCCGTCGGTCACGACTACGTTGTAGGTACCGGCTGTGAGGCCGCTGATGCTGGCAGTGTTGCCACCATTGCTCCAAGCATAGCTGTACACACCTGAGCCACCTGAAACAGATGCGCTAGCAGAGCCATTGTTGCCGCCGAAGCAAGAAACGTTGGTGCCCGACACAGAACCCACGAGTGGGGCTGTCATCGACATGTTGATCGTGCCAGTGCCTTGGGCGCCCAAGAAACCAGCGACGCGCAGGTAGTAGGTTGTGCCAGCAGACACGGTGGCAGTGATCGAAGACTGCAAGCTGCAGAAGTCGTCGTTACAGGCAATTTCGCCAGATCCGCAGCTCGTGAAGAGCGAGAGGCCTGTGTCGAAACCAGAACCGCAAGTGTTGAAGGTCACGCGGCCGCAGCTTGGGGCGACCCAAGTGAACCAGACGTCGTTGTTGTCACCAGATGTACAAGTGGTGATGTCGGTACCAGTGGCAAACACCGTCGAGAAAGGCTGGCTGTTGCCGGTGAAGGCAAAAGCTGCGCTGCAATCATCGTTGGCAGGTGGTGGGGTACAAGCTGCTGTGGTAGAAACCGCAGCGCCTGCGCCGCAAGAATTGGATGGAGTCACCGTGACGGTGCCCGAGCCGCTGCCCCATGCAACATTGATGCTGCTGCTGCCTTGACCGCTGGTGATCGTGCCGTTGGAGGTTGTCCAAGTATAGGTCACGCCAGAAGTGAAGGGCACCGAGAAGGAAGCTGAAGTGTTGCAACCAAAGACGCCAGGGCCTGTGATGCCTGCGATAGCAGGTGGCACGCCAGGACCGACATTCAAGGTATAAGCTCCGCAAGCGCTGCCAAATGGCTCGATTGTGAGGTAATAGGTGCCTGCGGTCAACGAAACGTTGTTGATCGAAGAAACGCCTACGCCGCCGCAACCGTCGTCATCAGAAGCGATGATCGTGCCGCCGCCAGAGGTGCCGCCAAAGCCTGGGCACAAGGTCGTCAGGTACATGTAGCTATCCCAGTTGGGGCTTGTGCCGCACATGCTGAATGAGTAGCAACCGGCAGCAGGGATTGTAATCTTGTAGATCACGTCTTCGCCTGTGCGCAAGTTGCTGTTGTCAGAGGCGCCGCAAGTCGTGGAACTGTGCGTGAATGGCGAGCTGAATGTGAAGTCGTTGCAGGGAGGAGGAGGGGTGCAACCGGTAGAGATGGTGCTGGCCACGCCAGTGCCGCAGGAGCTAGATGGTACGACGGAGACAGTACCCGAGCCGCCCGTCCAAGCGACGGTGATGGAGCTCGTGCCTTGGCCTGAAGTGATGGCAGCGCCGACTGGCACAGACCATGTAAACGTCACACCAGACTGGAA
>JANPHP010000255.1:0-4526 GCA_031424495.1 Bacteroidota bacterium
ATGATGTTGGACATTCAACAGTATTGTTGCCCCGTTTTGCATTATGCTTATCGTCTACTTTACCAGTAAGTACTGATAAGGTTTGTCATTTCGACCGGAGTGATCGAGGGAGCGAAGCGAGCCGATCACGTAGCGGAGAAATCTAGCGCTGCCAGATACACCTCCTGCTTGAAAGCTCCGATTTGCGATTCCCACCAAGAGAACCGCATCAGAAGGGCCATTTAGCAGCAGGTGTATCGATAGGCGCAAGATTTCTCCGCTACGTTTTTGGCATTTGCTGCGGCTCTTCCAGAGCCTTGCAAATACCAAAAAACTCCGGTCGAAATGACATAGGATTTGGCCTACTGGCAAAGTTCCCGACAAGCATTTTTTGCATTCGCAACTGGACAGCATCCATACACAATGTATCGACTTGCTATTCATTCCCCAAAACCCACCGCTGCTACCTGAAATTACTCCATTGGGAAGGATTTGGGCGCATTCCTTGGATCTTGACTTAGTTTCGCATCCTCAGGCACCATTTCTGCTGCTGACCTTTACGCAAGGTTTCCTGTTGCCACCCTTTTCGCTTGTATCTTCGGATGCATGCTTTTTGAACATTTGGTTGGATCCGTTTTCATCGGCAAACGCTCGAAATGAAGGACGATGATCCAATCGAATTCATTCATTTTCAGTTATGAAAAGAATTTCAGCAGTAGAACTTGAAATCCAAAATCAACACAATATCCCGGTACGCATCTTTGCCAATGCCGATGTGAAAGTCGAGAAAGCCGCCGTCGATGAATTGCGTGGCCTGCTCGAATTGCAAGAAACGGTGGAGCGCATCGTGGACGTCGAGCCCGACTTTTTTGGAGTCGAAGATCCCAGGATCGTAGAGATTGCGGTCACGCCCGATTTTCACAAGGGATCGGGCATCCCGATCGGCACCGTGCTCAAAACCAGGGGCTTCATGACCCCGCAGGCCATCGGTCGCGATGTAAATTGCGGCATGCGCTTGATGCGCACCGACTGGTCGGTGGAGGAGGTGCAACGCCACTTGCCCAAGCTCGAGAAGCGCATTCGCCATGTATTTTTTGAAGGTGGCCGCGAGATTCCCCTGCATGCAATGCAAAGGGAGGCATTGCTGCGTGAGGGCCTGCCCGGTTTGGCCGAGACCGCCCACAAACTCGGCGAACAAGGCATCTGGAAGCACTACCGCAAGGAAGAACAATGGCGCGCCCTCGATCACGTGAGTGAGAACGGGCAAATGGCAACCGCTGGCATTTGTGAGGGTCTCTCCAACTATACCGACCACCAAGAGACCCGCTACGATGCCCAAATCGGCTCCATCGGCGGCGGCAATCACTTTGTGGAGGTGCAGCAAGTGAAAAAAATCCTCGATGCCGAGACCGCCTACGCCTGGGGGCTCAAGGCGGGCGCAGTGGTTGTGATGATTCACACCGGCTCGGTGAGCATTGGTTATCCGGCTTCGGGCTATGCGCAGATGTTGCTGCGCGACATCTATCCCAAGTCGATTGCCATGCCTCAAAACGGCATTTTGCCGTTGCCGACGACAGGCAAGTACCGCGCGGCGTTTGATGCAGTGCAGCAAGCCCTCGCCAATGCCGCGAACTTTGCCTACGGCAATCGCCTCTTCCTGAGCATGATGCTGCGGCAAGTCTTCGAGGAAGCCATGGGTGACCGTTCCTTTGAATTGTTGTGGGACTCTGGCCACAACCTCGTCTGGCAAGACGGCGACAGCTTTGTGCACCGCAAAGGCGCGACGCCTGCGCGGGGCATGGCTGCGATGGCGGGCACGCCCTTCGCGTGGACGGGTGAGCCGGTGCTGATCCCCGGTTCCATGGGCGCGTCGAGCTTCATCTTGCGCGGCAATGGCGACGTGCGCAGCATGAGCAGTGCGAGTCACGGAGCCGGTCGAGCGATGTCGCGCGGCCATGCGATGAAGGCAAGTGAAGCCGAATTTGAGCGCTTCATGCAAGCTTTCAAGGTCATCACACCGATCGATCCGAGGGACCCAAAATTGCGCGGCAGGCAAGACATTCTCCAAAAATGGGAGGAGCACATCAAGCAGGAAGCGCCTTGGGCATTCAAGGAAATCGCGCCGGTGATCGACACGCAGACCCAAGCTGAGCTGGTCGGTGCCGTGGCTGAGTTGTCGCCGATTTTCACGATCAAGGGGTGAACGGCTGGGTCTGAGATTTTGGATGTGCAACGAGCCGTCTGCATTCGCCTGCTTTGTGGGCGCTTGGGGACGGCTCTTTTATTTTTTAGGGGCGGATTTCGGGCAAGGGTTCACCGTTTTGATCAGTTTATCGTACTGGGTGCATGGTTCTGAACTCTTGTAGGATATGTGGCGACAGGTATGCAAGCAAGGGCAATACGCCACAGCGCATACGGTCGCGTGAAAATATTCTTGCCCGAAGGGCAGTCACTTGGATAGCCGTGGGTCACGATCAAGGATCGTGACCCACGGTATGGCGTATCCCACCAATTTCAAGCCCGAAGGGCTTGCAATATGACTGCGTACGTTGTGCTGTTGCGTGCATCACTCCTCTATAGTGGCACCCCTTCGGGGTGTGTGATGCTTTTTGCGCTTTCACCCCGTGTGGACCCGACGCGGGTCCACACGGGGCTATCCACGTTTTTGCCCTTCGGGCAATTGGTTTATGATGCAACCGTGTTCGCCGCTCGCAATTTTCATGCGATTGCCCTAGCCGCGAACCAAACGGCAACTTGCGTTTCCCCAAAAAACGCGAAATTAGCTGCATGGGAAACTATCGCAATGTTTTGCAAGAGGGGAATCATGTCGCGGGTTACTGGCTTACGGCAGGGGAGGAGGAGCTGGAGGTGAATGACAAATACACGGGCGATTTGATCGCGCTATTGCCTTTGGCTTATCCGACGCAGATGGAGCAGGCCATCGCCACGGCGCATGCTGTGCGGCCCGCCTTGCAGGCGACCAATGCCGGGCAGCGCGCTGCATTGCTCACCAAACTTGCTGATCTGCTGGAGCTGCGCCGCGAGGATTTTGTCGATCTCATCATCCGGGAGGCTGGCAAGCCGGTGGGCTACGCCCGCACGGAATTGCAGCGCGGCATCTCGACCTTGCGATTGGCCGCGGGCGAGGCGACGCGCTTCACCGGCGAAATCGTGCCCATGGACTTTGAAGGCGGAGCCGGTAAGACGGCCTTTACGCAGCGATTTCCGATCGGCGTTGTGGCTGGCATCACGCCTTTTAACTTTCCGCTGAATTTGGTGCTGCACAAAGTGGCTCCTGCGCTCGCCGTTGGCTGCCCGATCATCATCAAGCCCGCCTTGCAGTCGCCCCTGACTGCGCTGGCGCTCGCCGCGCTCGTGCGCGAGGCGGGTTATCCAGCGGGCGCATTGCAAGTGCTGGTCTGCGCAAACGAAGTCGCGCAAATGCTCGTGACCGATCCGCGCATCGCCATGCTGTCCTTTACAGGCAGCGATGCCGTCGGTTGGCAGCTCAAGGCCTTGGCTGGCAAAAAGAAGGTTGCCTTGGAACTCGGCGGCAATGCAGCAGTGATCGTCGACGAGACCGCCGACCTCAAGGTCGCAGCGCGGACGATCGCCATGGGAGCCTATTTATATGCAGGACAGGTCTGCATTTCCACGCAGCGCATTTATGCCGTCGAGGCGATCTTTGAAAACTTCAAACAATTGCTGATCAGCGAGATTGCGCTCATCAGAACTGGAAATCCGCAGGAGGAAGGCGTTTTGAATGGGCCAATCATTGATGCGGTGCATCTTGCGCGCATCGATGCTTGGGTGCAGCAGGCGCTCGACGGGGGCGCGGAATTGTTGGCGGGTGGAAAAATACTTTCGTCCGAACACCATACGTATGTCCCGACCTTGCTGAGTCAGACTTTGCCCGAGATGCGGGTGAATGCAGACGAGATTTTCGGGCCGGTTGCGGTGCTGGAAATGGCCAAGGATTTTGATGCAGCAATTGAAATGGTGAATGACAGCCGCTACGGATTGCAAGCCGGTGTCTTCACGCAACGCATCGACCGCATGAAATTGGCGCTCGCCCGCCTCGAAGTCGGCGGCGTCATCATCAACAATCCGCCCGGATTTCGCATGGACGGCATGCCCTACGGCGGCGTCAAGGACTCAGGCTTGGGCAGGGAAGGTGTGCGCTATGCAATGGAGGAAATGACGGAGCCTAGGTTGTTGGTGTTTTGATTAATGATTCACGATGAATGATGAATAATTGGTGATTTGGGATGGGTTTTGTTGGGTTTTTTACTTGAGATTTTTTGAAGGGAATGAAATTTGATTTCAAATGAATTTATTAATGTGCTGATCGAGATGATTATAAGTAGACGATATTCATTGTCATTTCGAGTGACCACAAATAGGATTTGCCTTTTGATCGAATGACAAAGCCTTTTTGTCATCCCGAGCGTAGCGCAGCGGAGCCGAGGGATCTTGAGCACAGATACACCTCCAACTCAGCAGCCTCCCTGTCCCATCACAACGATTTTATTCATTCTTTCAAGCTA
>JANPHP010000256.1:0-6395 GCA_031424495.1 Bacteroidota bacterium
CATTGGCAAAGCTATCGACGAGCAAGATGTTGTTGAATGCAAAGGCGATGCGGCGACCTGTGCTATCTGGAATCTGCAGGGTATAAGGATGGCTCGACCCGGTGATCACAAGGGTGCTCATGTCCAAGTCGGTATCAAACGTGTCACGCACGATGATGTTGAAAGCCGTGTCGGTGCCCGTGTTTTGGAAACGGATCAGGTACCGGAACAAGGAGTCGGTCGGGAGTACCAATCCATCGGCGTTAGCGCCTGTCGTTGCTACCCAGACTTGCTTGTCGTTGGGGTCATAAGAACCCTGAATCGTATTGGTGGATGTCTGCGCATTGTTAAAAGGGCTCGTGTCCACGCTGCTCGTGGTTACGTCGGAATGGTAGGTAAATGCCTGCCCGAGCGTATTGATTGGCACTTGTGAGGTGCCTGAGATGGTCACCACTTGGTTACCTGCCAGCGTTCCCAAGTTCCAATAGGCGGTGTCGCCGACGACGGAGCTTGGTGGGATGGTGAATGCCGTGAAGGTGATGTTGGAGGGCTTGGCGAGTTTCAACACAGTATTGGGTGCGGGCGTTGGCGTGTTGTTGCGCACCTGTACCCACCAGCCGTTGTTGGAGAAGCCCGGTCTATGAATGCCGACGGACAAAACCGTTGATAGGTCGAGCTGATGGTTGCTCTTCATGAAAAAGTTCAATCCCGATGCCGTGCCACCCGAGGTATTCACGGTTGCATTGATCGTGTAGGGAGACGCGGGGCAGACGATGGATGTTCCCGTGGTAAGGGTACTGATGGTATAGGTTCCCAATGGCAAAGGCAATGAATAGTTGCCTAGCGCGTCCGTGGCAGCGATGTAATTGCCAGGATTGGCATAGATCAAGCGGTTGGCGAGGCCCTCCTCCCCAACGGTTTGCACGCAGTTGCTGTCATTTTCCAAGACGACCCTGCCCGTGAAGTAACCCACATTGGGGGGGATCGCGACGTTGAGCAATGAATTGCCTGTGATGTTAAGGTTTTGAGACCAGGTGAACCCGCTGAACCCAAGGAGTGTGACATTGTAACTGCCTACGGGTGCATTTCCTGGCAGGGTAATGTTTCCCGAGGCCGTCGTGGCAGGCATGCCAGGGTATCCAGGCGCCCAGCCTGCACCGCCAGGTGCGGCTCCAAAATTATAGACTTGCCCGCTGCCCACATGCGTGAGCCGCAGATTGATGCCAGCTGTGGAGACGCTAAAATTGGTACCGGTTCCAGTCACTGCGATCGCCCCGGAATATCCTGGCTGAATCGAGTTGGGGTTGATGGCGGAAAGGGTACCTTGTCCCATTGCACCCAATGCACATGCGATCAGGCATACACACAATATCAACGATCTTTTCATGCTACTACAATTGATCTACGGATCTTTAAAGCCTTGAATTCAACGATCCCTACACGTGTGAATGCAAGCACTCTGAGTTTGAAAGAGGGGGCGAGTGCATGCCCATTACCGAAGATATTGGCAAATTAGGAATTATTTTTCATTCTTTCATAGAGAAGTTGCCCGAACTCAAAAAAAATATTCGGAATACCAGTTCCATGATATACTCGGCGCCCAATATCAAGGTGAGCTGCGGATATCAGAGACAGAACTCACACATGAAAGCCAATTTCCTACGCCCCAGCGCACCGTCTTTCGGTAGTCCCGCTGAGCAGCGGGATAGCTCCCGGCAAAGTCGCACACAAAAGCCTGCGCGCCGTCGAGCCTGTACGCGCTGCTTCAGCGGGATGCCGCCCTACGCAATTACAACATAACCAGCTAGTACAACATTTTCAAAATTACTGGCCTATTGAGATGGATAGGTGTTTCAGGAGGTGCGATACGCCTAGGCACATCGAATCACGGTGCGCATTGGGTTTCTATATAGGTTTGACTCCGCCTAGGCGGATCCTATCGCAACCCAATGTTACTGGCAACAGGACCTCAGCGGGCTAGTCTCTTTATACCTTTATGTATCTCCATTTCGATAGACCTACAGCTACTTTCATTTCCAGAAACATACGCAAGTAGCAGGACCGCAGAGCGGTCTAACCTTTATAGAAAAACCAGCCCCTATCGACATCGACTCCAGCGGAGTCGCACATCACACCATTCAATATGGTTAAGATTTTAGTGAATGGTGTACTAATTGCATGAACCTTAATGCGAAGTTCGAGCTAATGTCAATGATGTGGCGCGACCTCATTCTCCTTGAGAATACCCGAGATCTTGTTGTAATAGTCATTGAACTGCGGATTGGTCGTGCGGGTACGCCAGTAGTCGATGGCCGCAGAGGCTTCCTTCAGCTTCCCCGTAGTCATGTAGATTTCCGTGAGATTCATCCGCGCCTCCCCAAAGTCTGGAAAGCGCTGCACGAGGTCCTCCAATTCCAAGGTCGCCGCCTCAGGGTCGCCGACCATGAAATAGGCCGCCCCCAAGTTCGAAGAAACTTGCGGGTGCCAAGGATGTTGTGCTTTGGCCGCCAGCATGAAAGGGAGCGCCTCCTTTGCACGGCCTTGGTGCAAGAGCCCTATGCCTTGGTACCAACTCAGGGGCGTGCCCGAAACGCGGTCGTCGGGGTTGTACCAGCGTTCGGCGGCTTTTGCAAAGCGCATCACCTTGGGAAAATCTTGCAGATCTTTGGCCTCCATGACTTTGTAATTGGCGATTTCACAAGGTAACCAAGCTGCGTGGATAGCCAATGTGATGCCAGCTGAGAGGGTTATTATGGCCATAAAGCCCCATTGCAGGAGTGTCTTGATGCGGGAGAATGCGCTTGCCGTGGGAGCATGAGCGACTGTCGGTGAATTGAGTATAGCTTTTGTGTCGGTGGATGCAGGGCCAAGCAAGATCGCAGCGGGCACGATCAGGAGCAGGGTGAGGTAGGCTTGTTCACCCGGTAAATTGGTTGCCGCAAACGCCATCCAACCCGTGAGCGCCACCTGCGCAGCCAATGCGGCCCAGTCGCGGCTGCCATCCGCCACGCGACGCCATCCCCTTGCCCAGCATCCCCCTAGCATCACCATAAATGCCAATCCGCCCACGACACCGCGCTCTGCCAGCATCTGCAAATAATCGTTGTGTGCCTCGATATAATAGCGCGTCGCGAAGCCTTGGTAATTGCTCACCTGCCCCAGCCGCAAAATATGGTAGTGCCACTGTCCAGGGCCCACGCCCACAATTGGCGCCTCTGCGATCATCTTGATCGTCGTCTTCCAGATCACGACACGTTCCAGCGTACTTTCACTGCCCAGCACCATGCCATCTGTATTGAGCCTGAGGGCGTATCCAAAAGCCAGAAGTGCAGCTGCGAAGGCCAGCAGCACCACTGTGAGCCTTGCCCAGCGCACACGCGCATACCACATGCGGGGCCACCTGATGACCACGTAGCCCTCCACCAGCACTGCGCCCGCCCCCGTGAGCGCAAGCAGCGCCCCCGAACTACTGCCCTTGACGGTCCAAAATATGGCGATGCCAGCAGCCACCACCGCGATAGCGCGCCACAAGCCGCGTTCTTGCAGGATCCCACCAAGGGCGAGTCCCAGCAAAATCACCATTGCCCCATCAAAAAAGTTGGGATTGCCCAGCGTGGCTGCAGCCAAGTCGCCACCCTCTGGCAAGCTGCCGATCCAGCGGAGTGCCTGTGCACCGCGCAGCGCGCCCAAAAGGAGGGAAGCAACAGATGCAGCACGCCAAAGACTCGGCAAAAGCAGCGGGTTTTGCCGCATTCCCCAAGCGAGGTTCACGATAAGGCCCATCACCATCAGCCACCGCGTCGCATCCCACAGCGCCTCCACAGGATGCAAGGCAAATAAACAAGAAACCAAACCTCCCAAACCAAAAACGGCCATTGCCCCGCTTACCCATGGATCCAAAGCAGCGATCATCCCTCGCCAATGGCTGAGATTGCCCAGCAATGCCAAGCAGCAGACCAGCGCCATAGTTACCCAGCGGATGGAGGAGTAGGGGTCAGTGCTAGCCGGCACCAGCAGCAGCGGCACCAACACCAGCAATATCCAAGCCTGCCAGCGTCCGTATGCAAACATCTTCGTATCGGTCCACGACATGCCACCAAACTAATGATTTATTGACAATAGTCCATACCGAACCCGAACCCGTGGCTTTCTCAAAAGTCGCCCGCAAACATAGGCTACTTTTGAAACTGCCCCTACATTCCCCAATAGGTACAGGATGCACCGATCCACACGGGTGAAAACCCTCGAATACCGCCGTCAGGACCTCGGCAGACGACCATGTTGTAGAGACGCGATTGATCGAGTCTCTACAACGGATCCCATCGGTGCAGGATGCACCGATCCACACAGACTCAAATGAAAAAAGCGGGAACCGCAGTCCCCGCCTTTCTTATGTTCAACATTGTGCCTGCGCTGCTGCTCAGGCTAGATGCTTGATTACTTGTCAGACTCGCCCATCACGGGGTCCATCGAGCCGATGAGCACCACGGTGTCGGCGATCATCGCGCCTTCCATGATTTTCTCCAAACCTTGCAGGTTCGTGAAGCTCGGCACGTTGATCTTGGCGCGCCATGGCGAACCAGTGCCGTCTGAGATCAAGTGATACCCGAGCTCGCCCTTCGGCGCCTCGATGGCACTGTAGCTCTGCGCGCCCACAGGTGGGCACACGCCGAGGTCGGTCATCATGAAGTCGTGGATCAGGCCTTCCATCGAGTAATAAATCTCGTCTTTGGAGGAATAAGTACTCTTGGCGTTGTCTACACGGATGATCCCGCGATTTTCAGGCTTTTTAAGCCTTTCGATCAGTTGCAGGATCATGTTGTAGCTCTGCTCGATCTCGTCGACCCGCACGTAGTAGCGGGCGAGGCAGTCGCCTTCGGTGCGCACGATCACATTCCAATCCAGCTCGGCATAATTAAGGTAAGGCTCAAAGGTGCGGATGTCGTGGGCGACGCCGCTGCCGCGCAGCACGGGGCCGGTGAGGCCATAGTCCATTGCAGTTTCCTTGGTAATGACGCCAATGCCATCGACACGACGCAGGAAGATGGCGTTTTTGGCCAGCATTTTCTTCCAGCTTGCGTGCTCCTTCTTGAAATTGATGGTCCAGTTTTTGATCGCGTCCAGCGTGCTGTCGTCGACATCAAACTGCAATCCGCCGATGCGGCAGTGGCTCACCGTGAAGCGCACGCCAGCAAACTTGTCAAAGAGGTCGTAGATGAATTCCCGCTCGCGGAAGGTCCACATGAACATGGAGATGGCGCCAGAGTCCATCACCATCGTGCCAAGCCAGAGTAAGTGGGCACTCACGCGGGCGAGTTCGCAGGCGAGTGTGCGCAAGAGTTGGGCGCGCGGTGGTGCCTCGATGCCCACGAGCTTCTCGACCGCCAAGCAATAGGCGACGTTGTTGCTGTAGGGGCTCAGGTAGTCCATGCGGTCTGTATAGGGCATGAATTCCTGGTAAGTTTTGTGCTCGGCAATTTTTTCCACACCACGGTGTAGATAGCCCACATCGAGCAGACATTTCTGGATATGCTCGCCATCGAGCTGCAAAACGCAGCGCAACACACCGTGTGTCGCCGGGTGTTGCGGGCCCAGATTGAGCACCATTTGTGTGCCGAGCGGATCTTCTTCCTTGATCTCGACGACCAAGTCTTTGTTTTCCAGACGCTTGTAAATGGCGTCTTGATGCTTGGGGAAAAAGGTGGGGGCCACCTTCTCTTTGAAATCCACAACGTTGCGACTCATGCTATTCAGAATTTGTGCGGAATTTAAGCAGAAATTTTAGAATGAATAGTGATTCGTGAACAATGACGGGCTGAATGATCGTTTTTAGTGGACGCTGAATGGTTGGGGGGGATTGCTTGGATTTGGTCAGTGTTGATTGATGTAGGCGATTTGATTCCTAGGTGTGGCCTACACTTTTGGACATCCTGTGCTAGCTACATGCTTCGAATCCATTTCCTGTCCTGGCGCGATAGCTTTTTCCGAGGATAGACGCCGACTGCTTTCCAATGGATTTTTTCCGCCCTGCTCAGTTGTTTCCAATCGGCACGCGTGGGCAGGAATATTCCTCCCAGTAGGATCGTTTCCATTTTAATGTAGATCACGACCTCCTCGGGCAATGTGTCTGTTTTGAATTCGATTTCGGAGTTCAAATATTCCCGAGCACTTGCCATGATGCCGATGGTTGTATCAGACTTTGGCGTCGGCATGGCAAGCTCCCAAACACCTGTTGTATCCGTGTATCCCGATTCTTGGATCCCATTCACGCTGATCCTCGCAAATGGCATGGGCAGGCTCGTTCTTTCGTCCAGCACCCTGATCCTTAGGCGCAGCAGATTGGCATCGGCTATGGGGATGTCCTTGACCATCATTTGCATTCCATCCAATACCACGAGTTCTTGTTCATCGGCTTG
>JANPHP010000257.1:0-2782 GCA_031424495.1 Bacteroidota bacterium
CAAATTTTCCTTTACCATTGCACCCCCATTTTGGAAAACGTGGTGGTTCAGACTTCTCATTTTGCTGCTGGTCGTCGCTTTGATCTATGGCTATATTCGCTACCGTGTGTTCAAGCTCAACCGCGAGAAAAATGAGCTCGAAGAAAAAGTAAGGCTCAGAACGGTCGAGCTGAGAGAGGAAAAAGCCAAAGTGGAGCAGGCCAATTTGGAACTTGAAAAGCTCTCCTTGGTTGCGAGTGAAACCGACAATGCGGTGTTCATCTTGGATCCGGGAGGCAAATTGATCTGGGTGAATGCAGGATTTACGCGCCTTACCGGCCTCACGATGCAAGAGTTGTTGGATGCGAGAAAAGGCGAAGGAGACTTTCTCGCGACTTCGACCGACTCCAATGCCAAGCTACGCATGGAGCAAGCCGTGCGCACCAACACCTCTGTCCAGTACGAATCTTCGCTGCCGAGCGCAAATGGTGATACGATTTGGGTGCAATCCACGCTCACTCCGATTTTGGACAAGCAGGGCAATCTGCGCAACATCGTGATCATTGACAGCAACATTACTGAGCGCAAACTCGCAGAGGAAAAAGTGCGTCAGTTGAATGCCGACCTGGAGTCACAAGTTGCAGCGCGCACCCGTGAACTTGCGACTGCCAATGAGTCCCTGCAAATCGAGAATATCGAGCACATCAAGACCGCCGAGCAACTCAAGGTGATCAATAGCGAATTGGACACATTTGTCTACCGCGCATCGCATGACCTCAAGGGGCCGCTCGCCTCACTCATCGGCCTGATCAATATCGCCGGCATGGAGCTGGGCGACAATATAGTGGCTGTGCGCTACCTAGGACTCATGGACAAGGCGAGCAAGCGCCTCGATGGCATCTTGATCGACTTGATCGAGGCCACGCAGGTAAAGCAACGCACGGTCGAGCGCATCGAAATCGATGCGACAGCGCTTGCCGCAGGCATTGCCGAGCAGGTGCGACAAGCAACTGACATGAAGGATGCCGAGCTTCTGCTCGACATCCCCGCCGGACTCAAGCTGCACACCGACGAGACCTTGCTCACGGCCATCCTTCAAAATTTCCTCAGCAACGCCCTCAAATACCGCGATAAAAGCAAGGAAGTGGCCCGTGCCAAGCTGTCGATCACCGCTGATCAAGCATTTGTGACGATCGCCATCAGCGACAATGGCATCGGCATCGCAAATGACATGCAACACCGCGTGTTTGACATGTTTTACCGAGGAAGCCACCAAACGGGAGGCTCAGGCTTGGGACTCTACATCGTGAAACAAGCCGCCGAGAAACTCGGAGGCACCGTGAGCCTGGAAAGCAAGCTTGGTGAAGGCACGACGATGACTGCGCGACTTCCTGTCCTCTGAAAATCAAATAAGTGATTGCTTGAGTATGCGTTTCGTCGGCAAACGTATCCGCTTAGGACTGCCTTTGTCCACCTGCGGCAACTAGCGCAGATTAGTACCCTATGCGCACCCGACGGTGGATCTCAGTTTTGTTGGTCCAGACATTCAGCATATAGATCCCTTGGCTGAATTGGCTTACATCGACCGTGATTGGGCCGCGACCCGATGCGAGATTGCCGGCTGAATAAACCTTGCGTCCCGTCATGTCGATCATTTCCACCTTTGCCGATCCCACATCGACGATATCCAAGTTGATGATGAGATAAGTGCTTGCCGGCACCGGATAAACAAATATGCTGTCGAGCGCAGGCGTGCTGTCAGTCGCACTCGCGCAGCCTGTGCTGGCAAGGTTGCTTCCAGAAACCATTTCTGATCGGTAGGTCAGCAGATTGTTGAGTACGCGCGCTACCTGACACTTGGTAAACATGTTTTGGCATGCATCATCAGCATAGTCCATGAAATTTGCGACTTGCCGCAGATCACCGTCGCAGGCAATAGGTTGGCTGCATGATGGCCAACGGCTGAAGTAAATTTCTGGCACTGGAGGTGTATCATCGCAAAAGTCAGTGCCTCCATCCGAACAAACCCCCTCCTCCAATCCCCAAGGATGATAAAGTCCGAGAAAATGGCCTGCCTCATGGGTCACCGTCTGTCCATAAGTAGTTGCCGTGCCAAATGGAAACAATCCAAAACTAGCATAGTTGGCGACGATCCCGTCATAGACAGTCCCTGCTGCTTCTGATGGCACGTAGGCATAACCCTCAAATCCGCTTACAATACGGCGCACGGTCCAGATATTTAGGTAGCGCTTGGGGTCCCATTGACTGATGCGTTTGAGCAGCGTGTCTTGGGTAAACGGATTCAAGTCTGCTGCATAAAGCGAGGGAATGTATTCGTAGCCCAAAGTCGGGTTGCCATCGGGGTCGATGCTCGCGAGGCAAAACCGCACATTGCTCTTGCCGCCCAATGGATTGTCGTTAAATCCCCTGCCATAGCGCCCAAAGCCTTCATTCATCACATCGATTTGGCTCTCGATCTGCAACGGGGTGATGTTCATTTCTGGTCCAAACGCATGCATCACGTGCACCACGACTGGAATGTAATAAATGAAATCAGCGTCCACTCCCTCCGTTTTGGCGGTCACAGGCAGGTTACGCCCAGGCACACCCAGCGGGTAATTGCGCTGGAGCAGCTTGTCGAGCGCATCGGTCACGCAGGGCAATTGTGGTGTATCGACGACTTGTGGAGCCTGTGCATGCACCGTCATCACGCCCGCACTACCGATCCAAATTCCGAGCATGAACACAAACTTCTTCATCATACACTGCAGTTTCACAGTAGCAAAAATAGTTCAAAGCCATC
>JANPHP010000258.1:0-17211 GCA_031424495.1 Bacteroidota bacterium
TGTAAAATTCCTGAGGCACCTGGGGCTGAGAGTTATAGGAACCAATTGTGTTTTCCCAAGACATCATATTGCCCATTGCGCCCAACCGACCATTGGGCAGCACGGTAGCACCCCATGCCGGCGGATTGACTCCATAGCTGGCATCATCGTTGTCGCCATTGTAGGCGATTGCAAGGTGCAGCGTGCTGTCGCTTGCGAGAAAATCGTCAAAACCACTACCCATGTCGAAATCGTTGAAATTGGAAATGTACATGTCGTGGTATGCGGTATCGCTGCGATTGGTGACTTCCAAATGCAAAAATGTCGCATAATCCAGGCTCGTATCAGGGCAGGCCGTTTGCTGGCAATCCACGGCATAAGCCATCGCTTCGATTTGGATACCCAAGGCGCGGCCGCCGCTCTCCGCATGCGGCCCCTGATCATTGTACACCCACCACAAGGCCTGGTCTCCCACGATGCAGGGATAGTCGCCATCCACCCCGGGCCTGTAGTAGCCATCCTGATTCACGTCGACAAAAGGTGCGAGGTTGCGATCCTCCCCCAAAGCCTCATCGCCATGGGCGGGCCAAGATTCAATTTCGGGGTAATTGCTGAAATCGACATTGCCGGTGAGGAAATCTGCCTTGAACTGATCGATCTCGGCGCGATTGAGTTTCCATACATGTTGCCAGTCATGCCCAAATTGAAATCCAGACTCAAAATCGATGTGCTGCAACTGCCGATAATCATTTACCTCGACCAAGGCAGATGTCGGGTCTATCAACAGCATGCGGGGCCCGGCTCGCTGGATATGGATACCCTTGACCTCGCCTGTAAGAATGTCAAATTTGAACAAGATGTTTTGAAATTGTTGATCTGCAGTGCCCAAAAGCACCGTGTGACTGTCGAGCATGGCAGCAGAAAGTTCACTTCCCGGCACCGGCAACGGAGGGCCTGGCGTGACAGTATTGGTGTTAGGGTCATAGATGTCGGTCGCAAGTGCAGAGATGGCGCCGCCGCAGATGAAAATCTTGCCGTCGGGCATACGTGTCGCTGTGGCCCGCTGCCGACCGATTGACATGGATGGCCCGGGAAACCAATAGCCCAAAGTATCGTCAAAATATTGGGAAACCAGCGTGACGCCGCTGCCATTGAGGCTGGAGCCTCCGCCGATGGCAAATATGTCGCCGTTGGGCAATTTCACGGTGCCATGCTTCATGCGCGGATAAAGCATATCGGGCACGACTGTCGATATATTGGTCTGTGGATCAAACACCTCACAGCCAACGACGCCGGCAATGAGCACCTTGCCATCGTCCAAGACATCGAGCGAACTCTCCTGGTGAAACCAATTGAGTGTGGGCCCTCCCGAAAGCGTGTAGGTGAGTGTATCGAGAAACAAAGTCGGATTTTTGGTGGGATACAAGTCGTCGCCAACCAAGAAAATGCGGCCGTCGGGCAGCTCGATCACCCCGAGCCACACACGCGGCGCAGGGAGCGGCACGGTGATGGTCTGCAGCGTCTGCAAATCGTAAATCAGCAGGTCATCGGTGGTCAAGACGAGCACCTTGCCATTGCTGAGCCGCTTGATGCCATTGAGAAAAATATCGCTCGGTGTCTCAATCGTAGCGTTGCAGACATAGTTTGGGCCGCTGCGTGCCGGCCCTACATACCAGTCCCAGCCCGTTTGGCGATAATTAGAGGCTGCAACATGCAATTCGCCTTGCGGATCCAATCCGCCCACCCAAATCGCTCCTGCAAATGTGGGTGCGAGGCCGCTGCCTTTTGGGATTTCACAATCGACTAGACCAAACATATCCCAAAACATGTTGCCTCCGTTTTGGTAACGCATTTTGGCTTGGTTCGCGTCGAGGTATTCAAACACATTGTCTTTGCACTGGGCGGCAGCCCGGTGAAATCCCAAACTCAGAAGCAAGAGCAATATGAGACGCAGTGGTTCTTTCATTTCATGGTGGTGATTCAGTGTTGGATGACGAGGCGCTGGGTCTCAGCACGCGTTTCATCTTGAAAACGAAGCAAATATATTCCAGCTGCCAAGTCATGCAGCTGTACTTGGTTGCGCTGCGCGCCAGCAGGCAGCGCGAGCACTTGCAGGCGACGGCCCTGCATGTCCAACACCTCCAATCGGCCATTGTCACTGAGGGCCTTGCCGAGGTCGAGCGTGACGTGCCCATCGCCAGATGGATTGGGATAGACTCGGAATGCTTGCGCGATCTGCGGCTCCTCGCGGCCCACGACGGTATTGAAGCAGCCCCGGTCGAGCTGGTTTTGCCACCAATCGCGGATCGTGGCCGTGGACGATTTCAGTGCGCAAACGCTTGCGAGGTTGCTGCTGTGGCGGGCGTAGATGAAAGCGAGATCCAGCTGCTTCTGCTCGCCAGGTTGTAGATCAAATGGGCCCACCGATTGCAAGAAATTTCGATCACCAGTACTGTTTCCTGCATAATTTTCGTTCCACCCGGTCGGCGCGCCACTGCAAAAGCCATCGGTAGATGGAAACAGGAAATTGGTAAGCGGCCCTACCCCATTGTTTGGGTGGCCATCATTGCCATTGTTGACCAAATGCTGCCCGTCGGGCCAGATGCTGCGCATGTAGTCATAATACTGAGTAGCAATGAAAGGCGCGGGATTCAGTAAGCCTGAGCCCCACCGCATCATACCGCTCATTTCGCTCAACTGTGCATTGGGAAGCACGCTCGTACCCCAAGCAGGTGGGCTCGACGGGTAAACCGGATCTGTCGGATATCCATTGTAACCGATCGCCAATTCCAAACTGGTATCGCATACAACATGATCATCATAACCTTCACCGATTTCAACGTCTTGTAAATTGGAAACATAGAGATCGTGGTAGGCCACATTGCTTTGGTTGGTGAACTCCAGATGTAGAAAAGTGGCGTAGGCCAAATTGGTATCCGGACAAGTGGTCTGTTGACAATCGACGGCATAGGCCATTGCTTCGACTTGCATCTGCAGGTCATCGCTGGGAATCTGGCTGTATGGCCCGACGTCGTTGAACACAAACCAAATCGCTTGATCGCCGACGATACATGGATAGTCACCATCGGCACCCGGGCGATACAGTCCATCTTGGTTCACATCCACAAAAGGCGCCAAATTGCGGTCTTCGCCGAGCGAAACCTCGCCGTGTGCCGGCCAGGTCTCGATATCGGGATAGTGGGAAAAATCGACAGAATTCGCCAAAAAATCAGATCTAAACGCATCGATCTCGGTACGGTCGAGTTTCCATACCCGTTGCCACCGCTTGCGGCTTTGCAGCCCCAGCTCAAAATCGATCAGGTGCAAGTGATTCATGTGGTCCACCTCGGCCAAAGCAGCGCTGGGAGAGACCAGTATCATTTTGGCACCAGCTCGCTGCGGAACGATCTCTTCAGTCTGCCCTGTCTGGAAATTGAACTTATAGAGATAGCTCGTGACCGAGAATAAATTGGAAAAAGTGCTTCCCACCACAACGGTCTGGCTATCGATCACGCCTACATATTGCTCCTCACTGCCGCTCAAGAGCGCCGAGCCTGCGGTGACCGTGTTGGTTGCAGGATCATAAAATTCAGTAGCTGCCGCCGTGCCGTTGCCGCCACAGATCAATAGCCGGCCATCTGGCAGCAGCGTTACCGAGGCGTTTTTGCGCCCTGTTCCCAAGCTCGGCCCAGGAAACCAATATCCGAGCGTGTCATCAAAATACTGCGTGACGAGGGTCAGCCCAGAGCCGTTGAGCCCAGATCCGCCCCCAAAGGCCATGATGTCCCCATTGGGCAACTTGGCAGTGGCATGCTTCATACGCGGCCAGAGCATATCAGGCACCACTACAGAGAGATTGGTCACTGGATCATAGACCTCACAACCGACTACACCAGCGATCAATACCTTGCCATTGTTCAGCACATTCATCGATGACTCCTTGTGAAACCACTGGAGCGTGGGGCCTCCAGAGAATGTAAGCGTGAGGGTATCAAGAAACAAGACTGGATTTTTGGTCGGATAAAAATCATCTCCGAGCAGCATGACCCGCCCATCGGGCAGCTCAATCGCTGATAGCGAGCCACGCTGCGCGGGCAGGGCCGTCGAGTCCAACTGCTGCGTCTGTAGATTGTACAACAAGACTTGGGTCGTGGTCAGGATCAGTACTTTTCCATTGCTGAGGCGCTTGATGCCATTGATCTTAATATCGCTGCTAGTCTCAATCGCAGGGCCACAGGCAAACGTAGTGCCGTTGTTGCTGGGACCTGCATACCAATCGGAGCCAAGCACACGATCCCAGACCGCAGTATGCAATCCACCCTGAGGGTCGAGACCTCCTACGAAGATATTTCCAGCATCAGATGGCGTCATGCCGCCCCCCTTGGGCAGCTCGGTGCGTTGGCCAGAATAGCGATCCCAAAACATCGAGCCATTGTTTTGAAACACTACCTTGGCTTTGTTCACGTCCAGTATCCCGATAGCATTCTCACGACACTGGGCAGCAGCCCGGTGAAATCCAGTGACCAAGAGCAAGAGCAAAAGCCAACGGTACATTCCCTTCATTTCCTCGTTTTTTTAATGCTGAACAATGAGTCGCTGCGTGGCGGAATGTGATTCATCTTGCACACGCAGCAGGTACATGCCCGCAGGCAGGTCCTGAAGCTGCACTTGATAGCGCTGCGCGCCAGCAGGCAGTGCGCGCACTTGCAGGCGACGGCCTTGCATGTCCATGACCTCCAGTTGGCCATCGGCCAAGAGGGCCTGACCGAGGTCGAGCGTCACGCGCCCATCGCCCGATGGGTTGGGATAGACTTGGAATGCTTGCGTGATCTGTGGCTCCTCGCGGGCTACGACGGTGCTGAAGCAGCCCCGGTCGAGCTGGTTTTGCCACCAGTTTTGGATCGCGGCCGTTGCCGACTTGAGTCGGCACACACTTAGCAGGTTGCTGCTGTCGCGGGCATAGATCAGGGCGATGTCCCATTGGATCGACTCGCCAGGCTGCAAGGAAAAGGGGCCTGTCGACTCGATCATATTACGGTCGTATGGAGCATTGTTGGCCGTGATTTCATTCCATCCTGTGATCGCGCCACCACAAAATCCATCGGTCGAGGGAAACAGAAAATTGGTCTGCGGCCCAGGTGCGGTGCCTGGATAACCATCTAGGCCGTTGTTCACGAGGTGCAAGGAGTCCAAAAATCGACTGCGTAAGTAATTGTAATGATCAAGCCCGACGAGAGGCTGGCTATTGTAAGTAGGGAGTCCGGCAACAAAACGCATCATGCCCGCCATGGAACCCAGCTGACCATTCGGTAGCACGCTCACCCCCCAGGCTGGAGGATTGATGCCATAGCCAGGTGAATCATCGTTGTCTCCATTGTATACAAACGCCAAGCTCAAGCTGCTATCGCTGCCGATAAAATCGTCTGCGTAGGAGCCGAGGTCCGTGTCATGGAAACTGCCGACATACATGTCATGGTACGCCGTGTCGCTGTGGTTGGTGATCTCCAAATGCAGCATCGTCGTGTATTCCAGACTCGTGTCGGGGCAGACCGTCTGACTGCAATCGAATGCATAAGCCATCGCCTCTACTTGCATCCCCAATGGCCTGCCATTGGATTCCTCATGGGGTCCAGCATCGTTCATCACCCACCACAATGCTTGGTCGCCCACGATGCAAGGATAGTCGCCATCGATCGCCGGGCGGTAAAGACCGTCTTGGTTCACGTCTACAAATGGAGCGAGGTTGCGATCTTCCCCGAGCGCCTCATTGCCATGAGCAGGCCAATTTTGTACTTGCGGATATTGGGTAAAATCGACTTGATTGGCCAAAAAATCGGCTTTAAATTGATCGATTTGACTGCGGTTGAGCTTCCATACATATTGCCAGCGATCGTCATCCTGCACATTGGTTTTGAAGTTGATGCGCTGCAATTGATGGGCATCTTTCACCTGCACGAATGCCGTTGCCGAATCCAACCTCATCGATGCATTTCCCACAAGCTGAATGCCGATGTTTTGAAAAGCACCCGTGTGAACGTTGAAAGTGAAGAGTTTGCCGGGGAATACATCGGCTGAAGCAATGAGCACCCGGTGACTGTCGATGACAGAGACAGTGTGCGCATTGATTTTGAAGGGCAATGGGGCAGCTGGCAAAAGTGAATCTGCAATAGCATCATAGAATTGAGTAACGGTATTGAAAACGCTGCCGCCCGAGATCCAAATGGTTCCATCCAGCATTTTGGTGGCCTGCGCACGCTGTCGTGGCACTGACAAGACTGGCCCGGGAAACCAATAGCCAAGAACCGCATCAAATCGTTGACTGTAGAGGGTCGCGCCAGTGCCTCCCAGCGAGTTGCCGCCGCCAAAGGCCATGATGTCCCCATTGGGCATGGTCGTAGTGCAGTGCTTGGTGCGGGCATACAACATATCAGGCACGACGGTGGAGATATTGGTGAGCGGGTCATATACCTCGCAACCCACTATCCCCGCGATCAAAACCTTGCCATTCGGGAGTAAATCCGCGCTCGATTCTTGGTGAAACCATTGAAGGGTCGGCCCACCGACGATAGTATAATTCACCGTGTCCATCAAAAGGCTTGGATTCTTGGTTGGATAGTTGTCGTCGCCATACATGAAAATGCGCCCATCGGGTAGCTCGATGGCATTGAGCGCGGCGCGTGTGGCTGGAAGTGGGCGTGTGAGAATAGCGCCAGACTGTGGGTTGTAGACAATGATTTCGTTGGACGTCAAGACTAAGACCTTGCCATTGCTGAGCTGTTTGATCCCATTGATGAAGATGTCTCCTGGTGAGGCGATTGTATTTTCACAAGAGGAGACAGCATCGGTGGAGGGACCAGCATACCAGTCCCATCCATTCTGACGGTAGGTCGAGGCTGCCACATGAAGGTTACCTTGTGTGTCTAGCCCACCGAGCCAAATGCCAGAAGCAAAGGTGGCCGAGACGCCGCCTCCCTTGGGTACCTCATAGGCAGGATTGCCGCTCATGTCCCAAAACAAATTTCCCCCGTTTTGAAACCGAGCGCTCACATTGTTTCCATCAAGCAATTCAAAGGCATTGTCTTGGCATTGCGCAAAAGCACTTGAAAACTGTAAGCCAATCAGCAGCAAGACAAGGATTGTAGAAACTCTAGTCATAGGTATTTCGGTGGTCTGTTTCAAATATCGCAAGTTGCTACCGAAATCAACGACACAAAAATGACCTTGGATGACATACTACAAACACAAGACAGCCTTTGCCGCAAAACGAATTGCATCAAAAGCTGTCGCATCGGTTGAATACCGATGGCTTGTAAATCAAGTGATTAAAGGCGCACCAAGATCTCAGCGGCCTTTTCCAGGGTTGAATTTTCTTTTGCAAAACAAAAGCGCAAAACCTTGTTGTCTTCCCCACTGTGGTAAAACACGGATACGGGAATGGCCGCGACACCTTTTTCTGAGGTAAGCCATTCGGCAAATGCGCGGTCAGACTTGTCAGAGATCGCATTGTAGCGCATCAACTGAAAGTATGTGCCCCGGCTAGGCAGGGGCTCAAATCGGCTTGGGGCCATCAATTTCAGAAAATAGTCGCGCTTTGTTTGGTAGACCTTACTCAAGTTTTCAATGTGGCTGCGATCCCGCATGTACTCAGCGATCGCATGCTGAAACGGCGTGGAGGTGCTAAACGTTACAAACTGATGGATCTTGCGAAATTCCTTCATCATGTGCTCAGGGGCGACACAGTAACCGACCTTCCAACCGGTGGCATGAAAAGTCTTGCCAAATGAGCTCACCACAAAGCTGCGCTTGGAGAGCTGCGGATGCCGCAAAATGCTCTGGTGCTCTTCGCCATCAAAGATAATGTGCTCATAGACCTCATCGCTCAGGATAAAAATCCGATTGCCTTGCACGATTTTGGCAAGCTCTTGAAAATCATCGGCGCCCAAAGTCGTACCTGTCGGGTTGTGGGGCGTGTTGAGGATAATCATCTTGGTGCGTGAATTCACACGCTTCTTCACACCTTCCCAATTGATTTTGTAATCGGGGAAATCGAGCGCGACATAGATTGGCACTCCACCAAATAGCTCGATTACAGGCACATAGGAATCGTAGCAAGGTTCAAACACGATCACCTCATCGCCTTCACGCACTGTGGCGGCAATGGCACAAAACAATGCCTCGGTCCCTCCCGACGTGACAGTTACCTCAGACTCAGGGTCTACAGTTGTGCCGTAGCAGGCTTGTACCAAGTCGGCAATCTGCGTGCGCAGCGACAACAAGCCGGGAGCGGGTGCATATTGGTTTTGCCCCTTTTGCATTGCCTCATTCACCAAAGCCAAAAGGCTAGGATCCATGGGAAAATCTGGAAATCCTTGTGAAAGGTTGATGGCGCCCTTGGCTGTAGCCAAGGCAGACATCACAGAAAAGATCGAGGTTCCCACCGATTGCAGCTTGGACTCGATAGCCAATTTGATCATAGACACTTATCTATCTTCCTATTTATCAGCCCACTAATTCATGGACTTTTTTTGTAGCTCCGCTCATGACCGGTCACAAGCAAGGGTTTGCTTTTCCCTAAAGCGGGACGAATATCAAAAAAATGCCTCAAATTTCATACAGATAATTTTTTTTATACCTTTGTGGCTTGTGAAATCCGATCAGTGACTATCGTCAAAACACAAAGATGAAGAAATTTTTCTCTCAAGTCGTCAACAACACAAGTTCCAAACTGGTGCTGGGCGCATTCACCCTCCTGGCATTCGCTGCCTGCACACCTGAAGGTGTCATCAACAAGACAAAATACAATGGCGAGAAAATCACCAACACCTGTGATTCCTTCAAAGAGGAAATACAAGGGATAGTGAGCGCCAACAGCAACTCCGCCAAGTTGATCGTCGCCGAGGAAGACAATTCCGACGTGGACTACTACTATTTGGAGCCGGGGCAGTATGAGATCAAAGACGGCAGCTTGAATTTCAGGCTTATCGGCGATCTTGAGTATGAGAAATACCTGACCAAGGGTATCGCTATCACCATCAAGGGTAGCTACAACTCCTTGGATCATCTCAACAGCATGGAAAAAGCCCCCAATGGCGAAATTGGTTCTTTGATGATCGATCGTGCTTATTACGACGCCAACAAAGAGCCTGTTTTCATGTACAAAATGCCGATCGCCGGCAATGCTGCCGACCTCAACGGCAAGCAAGTGAAGCTCGCCTTCACCGTCGCCAAGTACAAAAAAGGCAAACTCAAGAAGGTGCTTTGCAACAGCCAAGAGGTGCCACTCGGCCCGATCGGCCCAGCTTGCTGTACATTCCAACCTTGGGATGGTGCCGATCCACAATCGGTGATCACCATGCCTGACGTCAAAATCGACGACGAAAACTACAAATACCGCGGTTTCACAGGTACCTTGGACCTCATCTTCCCAGAAAACTCTGTGAAGTTTGACCAAAACCTGCTCACCACTGCCATCAAGGATTACATCAAGAAATACACCGATGTCGGCTACAAAGCCACCAACATCAACCTCGAAGGCTGGGCATCATTGGGTGGCTTGGAGTCACGCAACCAAGAGCTCTCAGAGCGCCGTGCAAAAGCTGTCTATGATGATTTGCGCAAAACCCTTGCCGACAGCACTGTCGAAATGACATCTGCAGGCCGCGGCGAAGATTGGAATCGCCTCTTGCTGCTCACTAAAGCAAGTGCACTCAATACCGAAGAGCAACAAGCCGTCCTCAACATCGCCAATGGTGCAGGTACCAACGATGAGAAAGAAGCCGAAATGCGTAAACTCACATTCTGGAAAAAACTTGTCGACGAAGTGATCGTCAATACCCGTCACACTTTTGTGACCTTCAAGTTTGACTACGCCCCCAACAAAATGTGGGTGGAGTACTATCCTAGCCAAATGCCAGTGATCAGCGACGAGCTCGTGCGTGTCGCCAATGAAACGATGACGGTCGGCGTGTACAAAGAAGGTGGCGATTCCAAAAAGGGAATGCGTGTGCTGGACATCTTGATCGGCAACAACAAGAAGCCTAACCTCTTCGCAATGCGCTCCACCTATCAGTTTGGTAGCAACAACTTCCAAGCTGCGATCAAAGACATCGACGACGCTTTGGCGCTTGATCAAAACAACATGCAGTATGCCTTGGCAGCACTTGCTTACAAGACCAAGTATGCCAACAACTACACCCTTGATCAGCGTGTGGACATGATGAATCAATACAACGATTACGTCGTGCGCTACCCTGACAACAAGAGCTTGTATTTCAACCGCGCAGTAATGATGGACAAAATCGGTTACATCTCAGGTGCATTGGCTGAATACTCAGAACTGCTCGAAGGTGCAACGCCTAGCGCTGCGAACCTGAACAACCGTGGCGTCGCCAAGCTCAAAACCATGCGCACCACCGAAGCCGAAGCTGACTTCTTTGCCGCCCTCGACAAAGACAACAACTTGGCTGTCGCCTACTACAACTTGGCACTCGTGTACGCCTACCGTGGCCTCACCTCCAAGACCGTCACCCACTTGCAAAAAGCACTGGACCGCGATCCTTCCTTGAAGAGCCGCATCTCCAGCAACCCAGCATTTGCCGTGATGAAAAACAACCCCGAATTCGCAAAGTTTTTGCGCTAAACCGAAGGGTTTCCCAACCACAAAAAAGCCACGCACCGCGTGGCTTTTTTGTTGTTTATCCCCCAGAGCAATGAATAGTGGATAATTGACAATGGACAATTGAAAATGGACAATGAATGATGAACGATGGGGCAGCTTATTTATGGAGGTCGAACATATTGAGGTATGGAATCAGCCCACTCAAGCCAACCCTGAACTCTGAACTCTGAACTCTGAACTCTGAACTCTGAACTCTGAACGCTGAACTCTGAACTCTGAACTCTGAACTCTGAACTCTGAACGCTGAACCCTGAACTCTGAACTCTGAACTCTGAACTCAGAACTCAGAACTCTGAACTCTGAACTCTGAACTCTGAACTCTAAACTCTAAACTCTCAATTGTTCAACATTTTGCTAATATTGCTGCCAAGATGCGCAAGATCATCCACATCGATATGGACGCATTTTATGCGTCGGTAGAGCAGCGAGACGACCCGTCGCTGCGCGACAAGCCGATTGCCGTCGGCAGCGCAAGTGGACGCGGCGTCGTGATGACCTGCAGCTACGCTGCCCGCAAATTTGGTGTGCGCTCTGCAATGCCATCTGTCACCGCCGCAAGACTCTGCCCCGACCTCATCTTTGTGCGTCCCCGAATGGAAGCCTACAAGGCGGTCTCTGTGCAAATCAGGGATATCTTTCATCGCTACACCGACCTCGTCGAGCCGCTGTCGCTCGACGAAGCCTACCTTGATGTGACCGTCAACAAGCCGGGCATCGCATCTGCAATTGTGATCGCACAGGAAATCAGGGCAGCCATCGTTGCCGAAACGGGCCTCACGGCAACCGCAGGCGTATCATTCAATAAATTCCTCGCCAAGATGGCGAGCGGCCATCAGAAACCCAATGGCTTGAATTTCATTCCCCCCGAGCAAGCCCAAAACTTCATCGATAGCCTGGCGATCCACAAATTTCATGGCATCGGCGAGAAGACCGCTGAGAAGATGAAGGCGCTCGGTATTCACAACGGCGCCAACCTGCGGGCGCAGACCCTGAGTTTTTTGCTGCGGCATTTTGGGAAAGTGGGACAATACTACCACGACATTGCGATGGGCCAAGACGAACGGCTAGTCACTCCAGAGCGCGCTACAAAATCGGTAAGTGTTGAAGATACATTTGTGCAAGACACGAGCGACCTTGAGTTGCTCGACTTGGAAATAGAGCGCCTTGCAACGATGCTGATGCGCCGATTGGCGAGGCACGAGCTTGCGGGTCGCACCCTCGTGCTCAAGGTGAAGTACGGTGATTTTGTGCAAGTGACCCGCAGCGAGAGCCCGGGTCATTTGTTGGTGTCGGAGCGAGAAGTCGTGGAGCGTGGGCAGGCATTGCTGCGCAAGACCGAGGCAGCAGATCGGCTCGTGCGCTTGATCGGCATCGGCATATCCAATTTTGAGGACGATACACCGCCGGCGCCACAAGATGGGCAAATGAAAATCGATTTTGGAGGCTGAGCCTTAGCGGTGTGCGATAATGGTATAGGAGCGGTCACGCTGCCTACTCAGCATGGCTTTCATTTTGACAACCGCAGGATCGCCCAAAATGCGCCGCACATGCCTGAATAGCCCACGTGGCTGAAAAACTTCTGCCTGAATATCCGCAACATTTACCCAGCCCGTACTCCTGATGAGCAAACGTTCGCCAATCTTACTCAAAGCCTGCTCCTGCGTGGGCGTATGCTGCTTGATCACCTGATCAGACCAAGGATGCTCAAAGACGGGTATCGCCCGCGTGCTCGTCACCAAGGGAAAATCCATGACCCAATCGTCAAAAAGTTTGTCGACGTTGATCTTGTGAAATGAAATATCCTTGAATCCGCATTGTTTCAAAATGACCTCCATGAACGTCTTGTTGGGAAGGAACATCAGGTCATAAGTGGGCGTATGAACGTATTCTAGAATCGGGTGCTTTTCCTTTTTGTGCGTAAGTCCATCTCGTATCACCAGGGTCTCCTCACAGACGCCAGACACCGCGCGAATGAGCGAGACAGTATCAGGAAGCCAGTTCATGACATCTGCCATCAGTACCACCTGATAGCTGCGACCCAAGTCTTTGACGTCATAGGCACTCAACGGTCTAAAATCCACCTTTGAGTGCAATGATTCCTTGGCAAGGTTGCAACCACGATTGCTCCAGCCTATTGTATGGCCCAGCTGCTCACTTGCAGAATATAGGTCGATGCCTGTAACCAAACTAGCTCCAAGCCGCTCAGCACGGAAGGAATTGATACCATCATTGGAACCGATATCGAGAAAGGATTTGTTTTTCAGGTCGGTAGGGAAATGACTAAGGTCCCAATACTCATCTGATAGGTATCCGGGAGTCACAAAGCCATCACACAATGGGATACGATGCCTCCACCGATGGTAGCTCAGAACTGCCTGATAAGCGCGGGCATCTCCTAAAAATTCAATCTTTGAAAACAAATTCTCCATTCGGACGCAGGTCGCGGCGACTACTAGGGCAATGTTTTTTCAACTCGGTTCTGGGTCCGCGATCAAACATAACGGTTGCGAAATTCATAAATAGTTTTGCATTTCCCTAATTCTAAGTCCTACGATATTAAAATTGCCTTAAAATAGTCTTGATTCCTGATTAACAAACGGTCAAGCAACTGACTATCAAAGCGTAAATATTGGAGGATTGTGCGGCTAGGCAATGTACTTGGAGGCGCCTACCATGGCGAATCTAGCCAAAATCGCTGCTTGACACGACTCCACAGCCCGCCAACGGATAACGACCACAGTTCCGTTGCGGCAAAATCGCCCCGAGCGTCCCTGCTCAAGATCCTGTTGCCCGCCGAAACACTGGTCATATCGACACTTGTCTTTCAGCAAGGTCAGCGCCGATCCACCTTGCACCCAACGACAACACCCCATTGCATTGCCAAGCCGCCAATGTATCAAAATCCGCAAGGAGCCTAGGCATCGGAATCTACATCCGACGCAAACCCAAGCTTTCGACAGCATACATCCGCCGATGCTCCAAAGACCCGATTTGGATGTCTGAACCGAAATCCAGAATTTTGATCATGATCCGAGATGTACTGCGCAAACTGGGAATGGACTCTGCAGAATTGTTGGAGTTTCCAATCAAAAATTCGCATCCGCCGCGCATCGATTTCTCGATCAACAATCTGAACGATACAGGCTCACGCATTTTTGAGCGCGATGAACTCTTTCGTTATGTGGCGCAGCGCATGCGGCAGACGGACTCTCCCCTACTTTGGGGCGGCTACCTTGAACAGCGCCTGATCTACGCCTCAGGCACTATCTTTCATCAGGAAAAACATCCCCGCAACATCCATCTTGGCATCGATTTCTGGGCTGCAGCCGATACCAGCGTCTTTGCGCCAATCGGTGGTCATGTGCATTCCTTTCAGGACAACGCAGCATTCAGGGACTATGGCCCCACGATCATCGTGCGCCACGAGGTAGATGGCTTCGTCTTTCATACGCTTTACGGTCACTTGTCGCGCAGCTCGCTCTCTGGACTCAGTGTGGGCATGGAGATTCGCAAAGGGCAGCACCTCGGTTGGTTGGGGGATGAAACAGAGAACGGGCAATGGCCGCCACACCTGCACTTTCAGATCATTCAAGACATGGGCGACTACCACGGCGACTACCCGGGAGTGGCCTCCATCGAATATCTTGCCGAATTCCAAGCCAATTGCCCCGATCCCAGGTTTCTTTTGGGCATCTGAGCCCATCAACAAAATGCCCGCACAATCGAAACTGTGCGGGCATTCTCTATTCAAATTCCAGCAGATTTAGAAAATCACGTTGTTGGGGGTGCGCGGATAAGGGATCACGTCGCGGATGTTTTTCATGCCCGTGAGGTACATGACGGCGCGCTCGAAGCCCAGGCCGAAGCCTGCGTGCGGGAAGGTGCCAAAGCGACGCAAGTCGAGGTAACCCTCGTAGGTCTCCGGGTCCAAACCATGCGCAGCCATCATGGCGAGCAGGTTGTCGAGGCGCTCCTCGCGCTGACTGCCGCCGATGATCTCGCCGATGCCGGGCACGAGCAAGTCCATGGCACGCACGGTCTTGCCGTCTTCGTTGAGGCGCATGTAGAATGCCTTGATTTCCTTGGGATAATCGGTCACAAAGACAGGCTTCTTGCAATATTCCTCTGCGAGGAAGCGCTCATGCTCCGTTTGCAGGTTCATGCCCCACTCGGGTGCATAGTCAAATTTCTTCCCAGACTTTTTGAGTACCTCGATGGCCTCGGTATAAGTGAGGTGAGCGAAATCGTTGTCGAGGATGTTGTGCAAGCGTTCGAGCAGGCCTTTGTCGACCCACTCGTTGAAAAACGCCATCTCCTCGGGTGCGCGATCGAGCACATATTTGAAGATGAATTTGATCATGTCCTCGGCGAGGGCCTTGTCGGCTTCGAGATCGGCAAAGGCGATCTCGGGTTCGATCATCCAAAACTCGTTGGCGTGGCGGGCGGTGTTGGAGTTCTCGGCCCTGAAGGTCGGGCCGAAGGTGTAGACGTTGCGAAATGCAGGGCAGAATGGCTCGACGTTGAGCTGACCGCTCACCGTGAGGTAGCCGCGGGTGCCGAGCAGCTCGCGGTTCCACATGACATTGCCGTCGTCGTCTGTCTTGTAATCGTTGGGTTCCAGGGTAGTGATGCGAAACAACTCACCAGCGCCCTCTGCATCGGCACTTGTGATGATCGGGGTGTGCACATACACAAAATCACGTTCCTGAAAAAAGGTGTGGATCGCGTGTGCGAGCAGCGAGCGCACGCGAAACACGGCCATGAAGGTGTTGGTGCGCACGCGCATGTGGGGGATCTCGCGCAGGAACTCCATGGTCATGCGCTTGTTTTGGATCGGGTTGCTCAGATCGGCATAACCCTCGATTACAATCTCGTGAGCCTCGATGTCGTGGGCCTGCCCTGCCCCTTCGGACTTTTGAAACACGCCACGCACGGTCACACTGCTGCCGAGGCTGAGCCTTTTGATCGCATCAAAATTGGAGAGGCTGTCTTTGGCGACGACTTGGATGTTGGTGTAGAATGTACCGTCGTTGAGGGCGAGGAATGCGACGTCTTTTTGATCGCGATTGCCACGGATCCAACCTTGGACTTCCACGGGAGTGCCCAGAAGCGTTTCAGGCTTCCGGAACATGTCTTTGACTCTTGCTGAGGCGTATTGCATAAAATTCTTGAAAAAATCTGCGCAAAAATAGCAAGAAATCTCGTGTGTTTCTGCGCTGTATTTGCATTTTCGGGAGTTTTCGTGGCCAATTTGCCTGAACAAAAGCTTCTTGGCCTACCGAGCACTAGCCATTATTGAGAACTGCCGCGCTAAGTGATCCCTAAACCTATGCCTCCCGTAAGTCGATCTCGTACTTGGGGGGGCATGAAACCCGAACTTTTGTTGGGTGAATGCCGCACGACATGAATTTTTCGCTATTTTGATCGATCAATCAGCTTTATGAATACGAATACATCGACTTCAGAAATCCAATGGAAGGCTATTTTGAGCCTGATCTTCTTGGATTTGGCCATTCTCATCAGTTGGATGGCCTACCATGAGTACCAACCGCAGCTGTTGGTCCTCTTCAAGTTCGACGACTTTTCGCTGCCGCTCGCGATTTTGCAGGGCATCATCTTGTTTGTGACCCCGCCCATTGCGGGTTTGATCGCCGACCGCATGATCAAAAAGGGCGGCAACCGCTTGCCGGTCGTGTCGATCGGCGTCAATTTTGTCTCGATGGTATTCATGGTCGTCGCCGTCACGGTATTTGCCGAGCCGGGTGGCATTATTCGCATGCTGTTTCCGCTCATGGTCGCGTTGTGGCTCATTGCCATGAACATCTTTCACAGCCCTGCCATCTCCACCGTCGAGCTGTTTGTGCCTGAGGCCAAGATGCCGATCGTCGTGGCCCTGTTTGTGATCCTCGCAGATATGGTGGCCGCATTGGAACCCATCTTGCTGGATTTGATCCGCTTTTTTGGGGGACCACTCACATTTGCAGTCGGTGGCGCGCTCGTCTTTACATCGGGGTGGCTGTTCACTAGGGTCACCAAAAATTTGGTTGCGGCACAAGACATGAACGAAGAAGGTCCATACGCCACAAAAAAAACCAATTTCTTCATCGTCTTTTTGCTCGGGCTCATGGTCGGTGGAGCCACGGCAGTCTTTTTCAAGGTTTTCCCGCAGTGGATCAGCGAGAAGGGCTTCTTGGTTTCTTTTGTTCCGGAGTTAGCGACGCGGGCGAATGAAGTCTGGAACACCACTACCAAAGGTACCTTTGGAATGCATTATGCGTCCATTTTCACGAGCATCCTCATCGCAATCGCAGCAGTCTTGTCGTTTCCGATGGGCTTTTTGGCGCAGCGGATCGGTACAAGGTTTCTTGCAATGACCGGAGGCGTCATGGCGGCCTTGCTCATCGTCGGGATCTATTTCAGCAGTGGCCCATTGGCCTTGGCGCTTTGCGCCCTGTTTCCCATTGCCTTTGCAGCCTGCACCGTCACCTTTCTCCCGATCGCATTCCAAAATCTGGAAAAGCGCCATATTGTCTTCGGCATCGGCATCTTCTTTT
>JANPHP010000259.1:0-15526 GCA_031424495.1 Bacteroidota bacterium
CCAAAAAATTTCGCCTAGGGCTTTTCCCTTCAACCGTATATACCGTCGATGTCGCGCATGTGGTGGCGATGCCCGGGAGCGATGACCTCGCTGTAGTCGCAAGTATCTATGGGAATACTGGAAGCTTGTGCAATGGCGGAAATGAATATGAATTCTATACAGTGTTGTTGGATGCAAACGGCAATCTTAAAGGGATAGAGAGCTTTACCTCAGGTCGACGCCACCTGATTGCACGCAGTTCACCCTTTGGAGACCCATTGATTTTGCACCAAAACTCAGCCTGTTTTGGCCCGGTGACGGAATGGGATATGCGCTTCCAGGTTCGCCCTATGTATAATTTACGCCCAAACTGCGGCGGTTATGCGACTACCGTCGTGACGGTGCCCGATCTGCCGAGCAGCGGTCCTAGCCTCACTTCCCTGCCAGCTGTATCCAACCTTGCTGTAAATATTCAACCCGACGTATTCACCCTCCAATTCTCAAGCAATCCTGCTTTTGGTGTCGCCGGAAGTATTGCGTGCGTAAAGCCCTGCCTCGATGTGACCTCCCAGGCGCAAGGCGGAGGGCTGGTCTCCTTTTCGGATGATGTCTATGGCTTCTACACTTTGCAATACGATTTTGGCGATGGTACTTTTGGTAGCAGCCCCGACCCCATGCACCAATATCCCGGCACGGGCAGCTACCTTGTTACGGTGATCGCAACCAATGCCTGCGGTGCAGATACCTTCTCATTGCCTGTAAATGCCTGTGTGCAAGCTCAAATCGCAGGCCCTGGCAGCAGTTGTGGCACCGGAACCGTCGTTTTTCATGAAAGCTCAGGGTTGCCGCAGGATAGTCTCACATGGTTGGTGAATGGCGTCGCGGCAATCGGTGGGGATACCCTCCAATTCAGTCCACCGGCATTGGGCACCTACCAAATATCACTGGTCTATCAAGACGGCAACTGCCGCGACACCAACACAATCAGCTTTTCTGCGAATACTGGTTTGCCTGTTGCTGCATTTACCTACAGCATGGTACCCACAAGAACGGTGAATTGCAGCAATCTCTCGACCAACGGCGTGAGTTATGCCTGGACATTGGGGGATGGATCGACTAGCACGCTCGCCAATCCCAGCCATTCCTATTTCAGCAATGGCCCCTTTCAGATCTGCCTTACCGCCACCAATGCTTGCGGATCGGTGCAAACTTGCCAGACGATGGCTTGCCCCTTTCCCACCGCCAACTTCACAATCAGCCCCAACGGGAACAATGTGAGCCTGACCAATACCAGCACAGGAGCAACCACGCTCTTTTGGGATTTTGGAGATGGGCAGACGGCAACCGGCCCCGTCAGCAACCACGTCTACGCATCTGGCGGCACTTTCAATATCTGCCTCACGGCCAGCAATGCCTGCGCCACCAGCACCCTCTGCCGATCGGTGACGATCGTGGTCAATAGCGCCGCCAACTATTTTCGCATAGGCTATGCTGCGATCGGCAACGCGATGACCCCAAAGGCTGTGGCCACCAAAAACTCAAAAAGCCTCGTCGTCGGTACGGCAGGGACTACCAATTTCATGCTGCTGGTCGATAGCTTGGGGACTAGGCTCTGGTCGCAAACAATGAGTGCGAACTACTCCCTTTTGGATGCGACCGCCATGCCCAATGGAAACTTTCTTGTCGTGGGACTAACCAATCTCTTTGGGCCAGCCTCGACGAATGGACTGTGGATGGAGGTCACTGCAGCTGGGACCATTCAAAATGCAAAGGTTCTGGGCAGTGCGGGTGCGGAGCAGTTGGACGGCGTTAAGGCCGCTCGATACGGTGGCTACTTGGTGACAGGCTACACCAGTGGCAACACTGGTTTCTATGCCAAGCTCAACGGCAACCTGCAGGTGCAGTGGCAAAAAAGTGTAGCGACCATTCCCATCGCTGGATTTCAAGCTCCTGATAGCAGCTTTTGGTTGGTAGAGATGTTGCAATCGGGCTGCAATACATTGCGCTTCGTTCATCTCGATCAAAATGGCAATGACCTGGATGAATACACCACACTGCTCACGACCGCGACGGCTTCGCCTTCGGTAAACGTACACAACCTCGATGCGGAGATGGCCTGCGATGGCACCATCTATGTAAGCAGTTCGTTCACAGAACTCAGCCCCATTCGAAAAAAACTACTGGTGACCAAGTTCAATACCATGTCGCACCTAGGATTGACGGTCAACTATCGACTTGCAGGGACATCGCTGGGCGGTGCGCCCTACTACGATGCCATTCCCACGAAATTATTGCTCAAGGGAAATGACACGCTGCGGATCATGGGTTCGATGAACCTCGAAGGCGCCTCCTCCACCCTACCCCGTGAAGATCTTTTTGTTGCAGATATCAATCCAGGGACGCTGGCGGTCTATGCTTTGCGGGCTTATGGTGCAAATGGAATCGATGCTTACAAAGCAGCTTGCGTGCTGGAAAGCGGTGCACAAATGGCTGCGCACACAGAGGGCAATGGTGAGCTTAAGCTGCACAAATTTGCGCATCCATCTCAGGTACAAGCCGTTGCTTCTAGCTATACGCCCTTCACGAGCCTCTTTTTTACGACATCGACATTCACCCACAATACAACGGCCACTTATCCTAGCACTAATTTTGGTACCACAGCGACGGCGACCCCAACGGCAACGGCGATCACTGCAAATGGACTTGTGCTTGCACAAATGCCTTGTACAAGCGCTGTTTCGGCCAGCTTTACCTATTCGCTCTCTGGCAATGTGCTCACCCTCAACTCGACATCGACGCCCGGCGCAAACCTGCAATGGTCTATACCTGGTGCAAGCTGCCTCACGGCGACGACGGTTACCACGACGATCCCATGTGGTACCCCAGTCACAGTGAGCCTCAGGGCTTACGACGATTGCCGTGCAAGCTCCGCCTCACAGACCATCACAGTTCCGGGCACCAGCATTTCATTGGGCCCCGATCAGACGGTATGCCCAGCAGCATCGGCGGTCTTCACCCCTGGGCCAGGCTTCCAGAGCTATGCTTGGAGCAATGGCGCCACGACGAGCAGTGTGAGTGTGAGTGTGAGCGGGGCCTATTCGGTGACGGTTACTTTTCCGAATGGCTGCTTTTCCAGCGACACGATTCAATTGTCCAATTTTCCTGCTCCAGTTGTTTCTATCGGGGGAAATCAGACCGTCTGCTCAGGTAACTTTGCGACATTTAATGCCACGCCAGGCTTCACCTCTTATCTCTGGAGCAATGGCGCAACCACGCCCTCGATTACGGTCTCTGCCACAGGCTCCTACTCGGTGACTGCCACCAATGCCAATGGCTGCACCGCAACGGCTTCCGGTTCATTGTTCAATTTCCCAGTTGTGAGTTTGTCTGCCGGATCCAACCAAACGAGATGCCCAGGCGTGTCGGCAACCTTCACGGCCTCCTCTGGATTTGTATCCTATCTCTGGAGCAATGGCGCGACGACAAGTTCGATTACAGTCACCACGCCCGGCACTTATTCGGTCACGGGCATCAACGCCAATGGCTGCTCAGCGACAGCCTCGGTTACCTTGAGCAATTGGCCCAACTCGACAGTCGCCATAGGCCCCAATCAAACGGTTTGCGTTGGGGCGAATGCAAGCTTCACCGCGACCCCGGGATTTTTGTTGTACCAATGGAGCAATGGCGCGACGTCGAATTTAATCACCGTCACCACGCCCGGCCCCTATAGCGTGACCGTCACCGACGCCAATGGCTGCGCAGCTACCGCATCGGCGACGCTGAGCAATTTTGCGCTGCCCACCGTTTCCATCGGCTCCAATCAGACCGTTTGCGCTGGGGCGAATGCAACATTTTCAGCGTCTTCTGGATTCACAGCATACCAATGGAGCAATGGCGCGACGACGAGCAGTGTGAGTGTGGGTGTGAGCGGGGCCTATTCGGTGACCGCCACCGACGCAAACGGCTGCACGGCCACCGCATCGGCGACGCTCAGCTATTTCCCGGTGACCAGTTTCACACTCGGGCCAGACACCACATTTTGTCCCGACACGACTTGGGCATTGGCGGGGCCGAATGGCGGTACTTACAACTGGTCCACCGGCGCGACGACGCAAACCATTGCGGTCGCCACAGCGGGCAGCTATTGGCTGCAATTTACCTCCGCGAATGGCTGCAGCTCGCACGACACGATCGTGCTGACCCTCTCGACCGACTGCGTTTGGCCGGGCGATGCCAACCATGACGGCGTAGCCGACAACCAAGATTTGCTGGCCGTGGGTTATGGCTTTGGTTACAGCGGGCCCTTGCGGGCGGGCGCGAGCCCGCTGTGGTATGGGCAGCCTGCACCCAACTGGGCGACGGCCTTGCCGAGCCTGGTCAATCACAAGCATCCCGATTGCGACGGCAATGGCACCATCGATTACGCCGACACGACACTGATCGCTGCCAATTATGGACTCACGCACAGTAAAAATACTGGCGTGACGGCCGGTACACCTTTATATATAGTACCTGAGCTGGACTCATTCCCGGCGGGCGACACGGTGTTTTTCACCATCCACTGGGGCGATGGTAGCAATCCCGTGCCACTGGCGCACGGACTTGCCTTCAGCTTCAGCATCGATCCGCAAAATATTGCGACGGGAAGCTTGTATGGCCGCTATCCCAACTCATTTTTGGGCAATGGGATTCCCGACTTGCTCACGCTCACCTATCCCGAAACGGGTAGCGGCAACTGGCATATTGCCCTCAGCCGCAAGGATCGCGTAGGGCGCGCCGGCGCGGGGGCGGTCATGCGTGTGGGCTTCCTGCCCGACGTCGTGTACCCGCTCACGAGCACGCTCGGCTATGTGCCTGTGCGCCTGCTCAATCCATTTGCGGTCGATGCCGACTTCAATGCGATGCTGATCTCGGCGATGGACGACTCCATCCTGATTTACAATCCAGTGAATGCACAGGTGCAACCCTCGCCGTTAACCGCTTGTGATCTGCATCCTGTACCCACGGCGGGCCGCGCGATGCTGGACTTGCAGCTTTCGGAAATCGCTGAAGTAGAGGTTAATCTCATCGACATGCATGGCCGCAGGTTGCAGCCGCTCATGCGGGCTACGACCTTGAATCTTGGTCGCCATCAAATTAAAATTGATACCGATGACCTGAGCGCAGGCATGTATTTTGTGCAGGTGGTCGTTGATAGACGGGTGATGGTGAAGAAGCTGGTGGTGGAGCGGTGAACCTTGAATGGATCTTGAGATGTTCGCATGGATTGTCTAGCAATGATGAGCAATTCATAACAGAGAATCGAACTTCGAATTGTCGTCTGCGACGATGGAAGATACGATGATCGAGGTGCGCAAATAATTTTGGATTTTGTTGAGCGATGACGTAAATTCGTCTGTTCAACAAAATAATCATGATCCGAAACCCTTTCCAAACTTGCCTTTTTGCGCTTTCATTTCTGCTGATGGGTTGCTTGCAGGCTCAGATCGCCTCGCCTCATAACTTTCCCCACGCCAACGGTAGGTGCTGGAAGTTTGAGTATCATCAATCTGGC
The DNA here is from genome assembly GCA_031424495.1 of Bacteroidota bacterium. Classification (GTDB taxonomy): domain Bacteria; phylum Bacteroidota; class Bacteroidia; order J057; family JADKCL01; genus JADKCL01. The sequence continues at coordinate 5,534 of JANPHP010000259.1, forward strand.
TATCCTGACCATGCATCGATTTCGATGGGCATGAATGGGTTTGTCTGCGCGACATCTGTGGATTACCCGTTCAATGGGTACAATACCCTGCTAGACTCGTCGTTTCACAATGTTTTGGGTTGGCAGTCCAATATCGGTAATACACCTTCTTACAGTGTGATCAACAAAGACCGCAAGATCTGGTGGGCGACCGACGACTTTACCGACATCCATATATCTGTGTTCTCGACCAATGGCACGATGCAGCGGCAGTTCAAGATCGCTGGCAAGGATGCCGTGGACATGGTGACCGATACCAGTGGCCATGTATACCTGCTCTACACCGATGGCAGCAACAATGGATTTGGCATCATGCGCTTTGGGGCGAGTTTTGCGCCTGATTATCAGAAGTGGGTCTCGATACCAGGTGTACTCGGCAGAGCCGAATGGGCAATCGATCAGCGGCTCTACCAACGCGTCGGAAACGATGTCTGTGTGTTGGATGCCAATGGAAACGTTATTAAAATTCACCACAATCAACCTGACAACTTCACCGTGTACCCCGACCATGGGATAGGGACGGTGACCTCTGTGGGTGATACATTGAAGGTAGTGCGCCGCGACAGTGCGATGAATTTGCTATGGGCACGCAAGTTTAGTGTCGCTCCTTTTTGCGGGAATCAAGGCTCCATCGCGCGTGCCCATGTCGTCGCCATGGCAGGGTCTGACGATTTGGTTGTGATCGCCTCTCACCAGACCGTGACGGGTGGCACTTGCAACCCAATATACCCTGCCTATCTATCAACCGCCTTCCTGGTCGATCGCAATGGTGTACTGCAGTCCTACAAGATGATCGAACTCGATTCGCGCCACGTAATGGCGCACAGCAGCCCTTTTGGCGATCCATTGGTACTTATGCAATCGGTGGAATGCCTGACCAGTGCCACCGCTTTTGGCCCCACGGCTTATGTCTTGGCAGGTTTAGACATGCACCCCAATTGCACTGGGGCCTTGCCGCTCGCGACCCAAATCCCCTACTCACCGTCCAGCATTCCGAGTATCTGGACAGGCAGTTCCAGCAATTTGGCGGTAGCATTGCCCTTGGATGTGTATTCGCTTTCATTCAGTGCAAGCGGTGTGGGCGTCCCCAGCTATCAGTGCGAAAAGCCCTGTGTCTCTGTCACCTCGCAAGCGCAGGGCGGCGGAGTTGTGGCTTTCAATGACGATACCTACGGATTTTACAGCCTGCAATATGCTTTTGGCGACGGGACTTTTGGGAGTACGCCCAATCCCGTGCATGCATTTCCCGGGGCCGGCAATTACAACACGACGATCATCGCCACCAATGGCTGCGGGTCAGACACCGTTTCGATCAGCAATAATCCTTGTCAATCAGCGCAAATCATCCTGCCAGGGAATGTCTGTGTTGGCAATCCGGCAGTCTTTCATGAAGGAAGTGGCCTTCCAAATGACAGCCTTACTTGGCTCGTCAATGGCACACCTACTGCTACTGGGGACACGATGATTTGGACCACGCCTACAGCGGGGACCTACGCGATCGGCCTTATTTTCAAGGATGGCCCCTGCCGTGATACTACCTTCGCCAACTACACTGTATTTACAGGGCCACCTGTGCCATCTTTCACGTATACGCTAAGCGCATACCTCACGCTGAACTTCACAAATACATCGACAAATTGCCAAAGCTACTCTTGGACATTTGGCGATGGTGGCACTAGCACGGCAACCAACCCAAGCCACACCTATGCCAGCAATGGCAGCTATACCATTTGCATGACCGCCAACAATGGCTGCTCATCGGCAACCACTTGCCAAACCTGGAATTGTGCTTTTCCTACGGCCGCATTCACAGCAACTCCCAACGGTGCCACCGTCGCGATTGTGGACCAAAGTGTGGGAGCAATTACAAGGTCTTGGGCATTTGGCGACGGCACGACTGCCACAGGACTTGTGACCAACCACGTGTACACCACATCTGGCACCTACAACATTTGCCAAACAGTAACCAACAATTGTGCCTCGGCCACAATTTGCCATTCGGTCACGGTTGTTGCAGGCGGCAATGGATCCTATAGGATCAATTATCCTGCACTCACAGGCGTCACGGCCAATGCTGTTGCAACAAATAGTCTTGGGAAAAACTTGATCGTAGGAACTAGCACACAGGGAGCTTTCATGATGTTGACCGATCTCAACGGTGCTATGCTCTGGACCAAGATTTTCCCAGCGGTCAATTATAAGTTCCAAGATGTCGCGACAATGCCCAATGGCAATTTTCTCGTGGTCGGCGGAACAACCGTGGGTAGCCAAGGCCAAATGGATGGACTCTGGACTGAGGTAAATGGAAGTGGTTCATTGGTGACTACCAAGATCTTAGGAACTGCGGCCAATGAAGTACTGTACAATGTACATAAGGACCGCAACGGTGGTTACCTGATGGGAGGCATGGAAACAGGTGTGATTGCCCATGTCAACAGCGCACTGCAATTGCTATGGAGTCCACGCAAGTCTGTGATGACCGCGATTGGCGGGTTTCAAGCCACTGACAATTCACTATGGTTTGTGATGATGAATCCCAACTTTCCAGCAGGTCGATACTATATGTACCATTTTTCCAGCTTAGGTGTCCCGATGGATAGCTACAGCTTCGCGATCGGTGTAGAGTGGGGCGCGGTGGCTAGCAACAAGTACCTCGCGGACATGGATTGCAATGGGAACATCGTCATTGCCGCAGGCCAGCTCACGAGTGACAACTACTCTCAGTACAGTCAGCACTTACAAACGGCCCAATTTAACCCCATTACACATCAATTGTCGGGGAACGGCACAGCTTTTTATTCAGGCTTAAATGCTGCTCCACCCTACTTTGATGTATGGCCTCAAGACTTGATCGCCATGCCTTATGGTGAGTTTTATGTCGTGGGTCATGCCAACCGGCTTAACGATGATGCGAGTAGTCCCAAACGGGAGAAATACCACCAAAATCTGGCCAATCTTTATGGACCGATTACAAAAGGAACGGCGAATGCGCAAGAGGGTTATCAAGCAGGCTGCCTTGGTCAAAATAACGCTACGATATTGGTCGGAACCGTCGATGGCGTGATGGACATCGAGAAGTCTATTGCAAGCATTTCCTATTGTACACTTCCAACCTCTAGCATACATCTCTATGCCAATGCTTATGGAGGGTCGATGACGCCAAATTATCAAGCGTCACATCCCTATGCTACCAGCCCATCAGGAATCTCGGCTTCGATTACACCGGTTTCATCATCACTCGGAAATCCGGGTTCACTGGTGTGTTCAACGCCATGCAGCAACTCCGTCAACGCCGCATTCACCTATACCATTTCAGGCAACAATGTGACGGTGACCTCCACCTCCACGCCCGGCGCGATGCTTACTTGGAATGCTCCCGGTCAATCTTGCAACAATAGCAGCACATTCACCCTGCCCATCACCTGCACCAGCCCTGTGACCGTGTCGCTCACAGCCAGCAATGGCTGTGCTTCCAGCACCATGACGCAGACGATCACACTGCCTGGCCCAGCCATATCACTGGGTCCCGACCAGCAGGTTTGCCCAGGGGCGACAGCGACTTTCACGCCCGGCAGCGGCTTGCCGACCTACCATTGGAGCACGGGCAGCAGTGCCAGCAGCATCACGGTGAGCCAGCCCGGCAGCTACTCCCTCACGGTGACCAGCACCCAAGGTTGCCAGAGCGTGGACACGGTATTGCTCAGCAACTTCCCGTCGCCAGCCTTCACTTTGGGGGCCGACACCTCATTTTGCCCAGACACGACCTTGCAAATCACAGGCCCGCTCGGCGGCAGTGCTTACCTCTGGTCCACAGGCGCGACGACGGCAAGCATCACCCTCGCGGCAGCCGATACTGTGTGGCTGCAATATGTCGATGTGAATGGCTGCACCGCCAGCGATACCATCGGCGTCACCTTGTCGTCTGACTGTGTGTGGCCCGGCGATGCCAACCACGACGGCATCGCCGACAACTTGGACCTGCTCGCCGTGGGCTATGCCATGGGCACCCCAGGATTCCCCCGCCCCAACGCCAGCCTGGCTTGGTATGGACAGCCCGCACCCGATTGGTTCAATGTCTTGCCCAGCCTTGTGAACTTCAAGCACACCGATTGCGACGGCAATGGCGTGGTGAATGCGCTAGATACCCTGCTCATCACCGCCCATTACGGCTTCACCCACAACAAAAATACGGGCGTGACCACGGGCATTCCCCTTTTCATCGTGCCCGAGCAGGACTCCTTTCCCGTCGGCGACACGGTGTTTTTCACGGTGCACCTTGGCGACGCCAATACACCGTCCATCAATACCCACGGGCTTGCCTTCAGCCTCTTTGTCGATCCACAAAATGTGACGCCGGGCACTTTGTATGGCCGCTACCCAAACTCATTCCTCGGCAATGGGGTGCCTGAATTGATCACGCTTACCTATCCTGAGACCGGCACGGGCCGCGTACATATTGGCATCAGCCGCCAAGACCGCCTCGGACGCACGGGCGAAGGCGCCGTGATGCGCGTGGGCTTCCTGCCCGATGTCGTGTATCCGCTCACGAACACACTCGGTTATGTGCCTGTACACCTGCTCAATGCATTCGGTGTCGACAAGGAGTTTGCCCCATTGCTGCTAGCTGCTATGGACGACTCGATCCTGATCTACAATCCGCTGAATGCGCAAACGCAACCCTCGCCGCTTACGCATTGGAACCTTTTCCCCGTACCCACGGCGGGTACGGCAATTGTGCAGCTCGACCTTGCCGAGGTCGCCGAGGTGGAGGCCTACCTAATCGACCTGCACGGACGCAGGTTGCGGTCGCTCATGCGGGCTACGACCTTGAATCTTGGTCGCCATCAGCTATCGATCGAGACCGATGACCTCAGCGAAGGCATGTATTTTGTGCAGTTGGTCGTTGAGGGACGGGTGATGGTGAAGAAACTGGTGGTGGAGCGCTAAGATCGGTATTGGGATGTACATAAAGGAATAGGGCTTCAGCGTGCCGCTGAAACTCGCAGGCAGGTAGTGTCACCAACTGTGACAAACTGCCTAATCAAGGGCAAAAGGTCTCCCTCGTTCTTTTACTACCAGCTTGGGGCCGCGAGGATCGAATCCAAAGGAGAAACACGCCAAGTCACCGGTTTTCGGATTGCTTGCATAAAGCCTTATTTCGAGCTCATTGGCCGTTGGAATTCTTTGCAGGTCACCATTGGTGGAATAGCCTACATTTTGCTCCATCAAAAGAATTTTGCTTAGGCCGTTTAACGAATCCAATAACTTCCATTCGATAAATGGACCTAGCGGAATTCGTACCCAAAACGAATCAATGATGTAACCTGAGTCAACGATTTCAAGAGACAATTTAGCCCCGTCAGCTTCCAGTTGTACGCCACGAAAACTTGAATTGCAGGAGGCAACCGTCAGGATCAAGAATCCCAGCAATACCTGACTGCTAATATGCACTTTGGCATTTTTCACACTGTCAATGTACGGATTTTCCTTCGGAGGGTATTTAACGACGTCTCCCGTGGCTTGGAATCGACAGGTCTGCAATAGTTGAAATCGAGGAGGAAAGGCAATCGGGTGAAATCTCTGGTAATTTTCTCGACGACTACTCCATGGTCAGTGCTCATAATTTCAAGTTGGCAAAATCATCATTATACTGCTGCTTGGAATATTCCATGATCCACCCGCCAGCTCCACTAGGTAAGCCCGCAAGTTCACCTTTTCCGACATCGCTTAAGCGGATTGGGTCTTTGGCGGTACGGTGAAACGTAAAATCTAAGGCGCCTTCATCAATGGATAGTAGCAGGTAAAATATCGCCGAATCAACAATGTCAGGAATTATGATTTTTGCAAGCTCGCTGGTTGATTTGTGCTCCACCGCATCACGCCATCGATCCTCTCTGTTTTCGGTTGCTGCCCACTTCAAACGATTATCGCAATCCTCGATCGCACGATCACGAACGAATGTCATCAAATTTTGAGCAAATTCTTCCATATTGAATACCTTAAATTTCGTCGACCTCGCAAAGGAATTCCCAAAGCGGTAGAAACACTGAAGGATTTTCGAATATAATTGGAAACCAACATCTACTGTTGGTTTTGCTGTGTCCAAACTCAACTTATTTCCGTTTCTATGGGACCTAGCAATGGTTTCGATTTCCGCAATAACCTGACGTGTGAAGGAATCGCCAATTCTTGAAACTAAGTGTAGAGCGACTTTCTTAAACTTATCTGGTTTGCACCCAAAGCTTCGCTGACCTGCAACAGTTCCTCGATGTCGAGGTGCGTAACCGCAGCCGTTCCATGTTCCTGGCAAGTGCATTGAGCGACACTCCATTCAGCATCTTGCCGACGCGATAAAAATGCATGATTTTTAAGGCCTGACCGGTAAGTTCATGATCATGCACGAATGTCCGCTACCTTGACGACATCATCAACAATCCCTATCTTTGCAAGAAATCGGCGCCTATGCAGTTTGTAGATGTAAAAAACGACATCGCGTTCCGGAAAATCTTCGGCAACGAAAACAAGAAAGTGATCCTGCTCTCCTTCTTGAATGCGGTTTTGGGTCTGGAGGGGAACGCACGCATCCTGCACATCGACATCGTGAACCCTTTTCAGCTGCCGATCGTCCAGAATCTCAAGGCTTCCGTGGTAGACCTGCGGGTGCGCGACGGGAACGGAAATCCTTTTGTGATCGAGATGCAGGTGGCCGAACAAGACGGGCTTGACAAACGACTGCAATACTACATGGGCAAAGAATATGCCCAGCAAATCGACGCGGGCGTGGAGTATTCCGCGCTCAAGCCCGTGATTTTCATCGGCATCTTCGACTTTGACTTCACGCCGGCACCTCACAAATACCTGTCCCACCACGCATTTTGTGACGTGGAAAATGGCGATCGGGTATTGAAAGACATGGACTTTTTCTTCGTGGAGCTCCCGAAGTTCAAAAAGACGCTTTCCGAGATCGAGTCCATCCAAGACAAATGGATATTCTTCATCAAGGAGGCCGAAAACCTCGAGATCGTCCCTGGAAACCTTGAGGATGAAGGGCTCACCGAGGCCTACCACGATGCCGCAAAATTCAATTGGACCCGAGATGAACTGCGGGAATACGACTACGCGGCCATGCGCGAGCAAGACCTGCGCGGGGTGGTAACCTTGGCGTTAAGGAGGGCAGAGCAGAAGGCGAAGGCCGATGGTAAAGCCGAAGGAAACGATGAAGCAGAGGGGCGAATCGTGCATTTCCAGGCCTCCCAAGGCAAGACGGTCGAGGAAATCTCCGCCAATACCGGGCTCTCGGTGGCACGGGTAAGAGAGCTGTTGGCGAGGGGCTAGGCTTCGCATGGGAGGCGCGGCGCCTTCATCAAGTCACTGGGCTGCGTGATTTTCCAATCGAATTCAGGACGTTGGTGGCGGGCATGCCTCGCTCCCAATCCCAAAAACCCTCATTCCACTAAAACCTTCCCAGCCCAATCGCCGCCTTCCCAACGCACGCGCACCACATAAATCCCCGCTTCCAAGCCTGTCACAGCTGAAATTATTCGCCCATTCGCCTCGCTTTCCTGAGAAAAAACTGTGCGTCCAGCCAAGTCGCTGATGGTGACACGCACCATCCCCGTAGCCGAGGCGGGCATGGCCAATTGAAATTGGCCATGGTTGGGGTTGGGATAGAGCGTGACTGCAGTCGGCCTAGGCTCAACAACCGCCGTCGCGCCGCTCATCGAGCCGACTTTCATGCCATTGCCGAAGCTCGAGACCCACATTTCATCGGGTTTGTAGGGATTAAAATAGACGCGCTCAGGCTGCCTGAAAATATAGCTGTCCACCAAGCTCCACATCGGGTTGGGGGCATGAAAGGCAGAATTCACCCACAATCCCTGGGTCTCGGTCGTGAGGAAAAGCTGCTCGTTGTCTTGCGGATTGAAGGTGACGGAGGTCACGCGGTCAAATTGGGCGCCCGTAAGTTTGGTCCAATTGGTGCCGCGATTGGTTGTGCGGTAAAGTCCGCCGAGGCCATTGGGGGCACCGCCCCAACCGCTGAAGACGCAGGCAAGCCAGGTATTTTGCGTCGCATCCGTCGGATCGACCACAATATCTTTGGTCCAATAATGCATGCCAGGATCGCTCACATCCGTCCACGCGCCGCTCGTCGGATTGTACATGTACACGCCCGAGCTCGCGGTGAAGGCGCCCGCGGCGCGACGACCAGAGAATGTGCAGACCATCGTGCCATCGTCGAGCACGACAATGCTTGCAGGGTGCCCCTCTGTCCGCGGCGGATTGGCCAATTTGGTCCAGGTCGCGCCGGCCAAATTATTGAGGTCGTCGGTGCGGTAGATGCCGCCCTGCTGACTGCCTTGTGTGCCGCCAAAGTGGATCACGGAGGCATACATGCGGTTGGGCGCAGTCGGATCAGTCGCCAGCCAAAAGACGGGATGGTTGAATACATGCAGATTGGCCCAAGTCGCACCATTGTCGCTGGAATAGACGATTTTGCCATTGCCATCGTTGGCGTCGAGCTGCGCGTCGGCGAGGCGGGTGCTTTGGTACATGTCGTGGATGTTGGAGCAGCCACCGTAAAGGTTGCCATCGGCGCCGCGCACCATGCGGTAGAGCGAATTCACGGAAAAGCCGCTGTAGGAAAATCCCCAAGCCGTGCCGCCGTTGGTGCTGCGAATGCCGCCGATGTCGCTGTAGCAGCTCATCATGTGCAAGGAATCCGCCCAGAATATTTGCCAGCAAGTCGTGTTTTCCAAGCCGATGCTGTGGTAGGGCTGCTGCTTGGGCGTCGCTGCCCCGGCGGCATGTTCATCCGCCGCATCGACATAAGCCTGCCGCCAGTTGTCGCCGCCATCGCTGCTCACCTGCACATTGCTATAGGTTGGGAAAATGACCTTGCTCGAATTGAGGGGCGCGACCGTGATGCCAAAACAAGTCTCGCTCCATCCCCAGGATTTGTCGCCTTGATGGCCTTCCCAACCGGTCACAATATTGGCGTTGTTGGAGGTGTTGAAGTTTTTGGCCCAAGAGCTGCCGCCATTGCTGCTTTTGATGACCATCGGTGCGCCGAGGGCATTGTCGTTGCCAGCGAGGTAGACGGTCGCAATATCGTTTTGCGCCATGCCCACATACATGATGTAATCGTTCGCAAAATTGATGCCCGTCGCGCTGCTGCTCCAGGTGCCGTTGGCGTTGTCCATGACATAAACGCCCTTGGCAAATCCCCAATAATCCCAGGGCATCACGCCATTGTACACGTCGCCCACGTCGGCGGTGATGCATACGAAACGGGTAGTATTGCCGGTTTTGGCTGCTGCGAATGACCAGATGACCTCGCTGCCGTTCAAGCCATTGGCGGCCAAAGGTGCAAATGTGCTGCCTCCATTGGTCGAGCGCAATATGCCTTCATTGGTCCCGATATAAATCGTCTGCCCATCCCACATCACACCCGCCATGATGAGTCCAGCGCCCATGTTTGCGGCATGTTTCACGAGGGAGAATGTCGACCCGCCATCATTGGAAATCAATATGTCGCCATAAGCAGCGATCAACAATTGATTGGGATTGGCGTAGTTGGCGCTCATCTTGTAGACGTTGCCATAATTGTTGAGGTCAAAGGCTGTCATTTGCGTCCAGCTATTGCCGCCATCCGTCGTCTTCACCGGATAACCCGAATTGCCGTCGTTGAAATTGCTATAGGCAATCTGGGAATTGTTGGTGAATTCGTAGGTGGATGTATTGAAGCACTGCAATTTCTGGAAATCGACCTGGTCATAATGCCGCCCAAAATCGGTCGTGTGAAACAATTCACTCATGTCGCAAGCAACATAATATTCATTGTCATTCGCAGGATTGATGGTCGGGAAAAATAGGGCTCCACCGCCGCCAATGCCGCGCGGCGAGAAGCTAGTCGGCTGCGAATAGAGCAGTGTGAGCGGGAGAGCGAGCGCGAAG
>JANPHP010000260.1:0-5100 GCA_031424495.1 Bacteroidota bacterium
AAATAGGCAATCGAAAATTCGTTGGAAAGTTAGATAGCAAAGGAGAAATTTTGGGTTATTTTGATAGTAAAGGTGGTCAGTATTCTGCACCCGACATATTTCCATATGTGTCCGCCACGCCTGGACCAAAGGGTCAGTTGAAGATTGACGTTACGTATACTATCAACAATGCACCATCAAGCGGGTATGAAATCATCCAGACAGCAATAAATAATCCGATTGATGGAATGTCAGTTGGTACGATGTGTGAAGAGAATGGAGATGAATGTTTCGTTGATGGAGCTGAAGCTGTAAATTCTGATTCCATAATCTGCAACCAGTTTGGATTTGGCCCAAATCGGGACGATCCATACTTTCACTCTAGAACTTTAGTATATGGGAAGGAGGATGCGTGGATTGGTAATAACTCAACGTTATCCGGATCCGGAGGATCAATAAGGATTAGGGATAATCCAACGGCGGCTGGGGCTACCTCTTACCTTCGGTTTGAGACAACAATTGTTGCGAAAAACTATTTAGGCACAAATCAAAATTATTCTCTCGGCTCATTCACTTGGGGTTGGGACAACCATGGACAGACTTTCGTAGGTTCAGGCCCAAAGGCGCTCTCGCCAACATCTTGCAATAGCTTGTCAATTATTGCAAATGATTATCCAAATTACATAATCAATAAATGAAAACTACTTTAGATCGATTGGGAGTCTTGTTCGTATTGCTATTATTCATAGCTTTGATTTTCCTTTCTTGCAGTGACTCAAGGAAGGAAACTAGGGAAGTAGGTGAAATGAGCTGCAAAGCATTTGGCGACTTATGTCATCACCTTTTATTGCGACTCAATTCTGATAACCATGAAGGTATTGACACTGTCCTCTATTTATCGATCAAGGCTTCTAATACCATCAGTGCTAATTCCTTGGAAAATGAAAGTGGAATTTTCACAAAATTGGAAGGCAGTCTATTTGAAAAAATGACAATGCCCGTAATTCAAGTATTAGGGGGGGAACTTTCTATTGGAATGGGCTTTTATTTGAGAAAATGGAACCTTATGTGGGGTGGTCCTATTGGAGGTTCACCAAATAGCTATTGGAAGGTGTCCGATTGCTCTCCCGCAAAACCCTAGAAACAACTGCACTGTAAAACCCTAGAAACAACTGCACAGTGGTGTTCTATACAAGGAAGGCCGCTGAAAATCAGGTGTTTGGAAATGCCGCAGCAGAATCCTAGAAGCAACTACACAGTGGCGTTCCATATAAGGAACGCCACTGAAAATCAGTGGCTTGAAAAGCCGGCGGCTCATGGCTTACGAAACCGCTATTCAAGGTGAAGGAAAAACTATGGCCAATGTTCTTATGGTTCTGAAAATCCCTGGTTCGATTGCTTCTAATCCTTGCATTTCTGGCATCTACTTTGGCGATTGTACTCAATCCGGGCTTTTTGGGCCATATTTAGCTTCTCCCTTGTGCGCATACTCTTCTTGTCGATGCCATTGTATGCTTCGCTAGGAGTAAGTCCATCAAGTGAACCATGCGGTCGCAGGTCATTGTAATCGAGAATGGCTTCGCCAACTGCCCTTTCGAGCGAGGCCCCATCGGGAAGCTTCTTAGGAAACAAATAGCTGTATTTCACAACCTTGTTCACGGCTTCCACAATCGAGTTTGAGAAGTGGACATCTCTCAATGCGACGAGCTTGTGGATGGAAATTTGGCTAACAGAAATGAAACCCTCCACGGTTGAGTTATTGTTTTCGGAACCGCCATCGACGATGAGATCGACCTTGGATTGGTGGTTGGCATCGATGAGTGGCTGCGCGGCTTCTCGCAGTGTGGCAACGCGAATGCTGGCTGAGAGCTCCTTGGACACACGCCAAGCGAGGATCTTTCTGGAGAAGTTGTCGACGACCAAATGGCAATAATTTTTGAGGCCGTCCATTGTCTTGACGATCATCACATCAGCGTGCCACGTTTCATTCGGGGCAGTGGCGCGAAAACTGACCGCTTTTCTGGATTTGTGCTGCATTTTTCGGGATCTTCCCAAAAGCCGGGCGTATTTGTACCATGTCTGAATGGAAAGATGGACTTTTCCTGTGCGTATCGCGTGCCATGCGACCGAGCGCACAGGCCAAGCTGCATAAGTTGGATCATGAAGCATTTCCTTGACGGTTTTTAATTCGGGCTTCGTGGCTTGTTGTGGCCAAACTTTCAGGCAAATAGAAAAGCGCGAGGTATGGCACGGGTGCATCACTTGTGCCTTCCAGTCCTGATAGGTGCCGCGCGAAATTTCCAGAAATCGAAAGACGAGCATTTTGGGGATCGTCGTGGCTGTCGCCTCGATTGCCTCGACGATCTGTTTCTTGGCGCAGCAAAACCCTAGAAACATCTACATAGTGGCGTTCCATCTAAGGAACGCTGCTGAAAATCAGGCGTTTGAAAACCCGACTGCTCAAGACTCTCAAAGCCACTTGTCAAGGCAAAGGAAAAGCGTTGGCAAATGGTCTTGTGGTTTTGAAAATCGCTTGCTCAATTGCTCCTAATCCTTGCATTTTTGACACCTACGTTGGCGATTGTGCTTCCCGCAAGCGGGACAGGCATTCCGTGCTGTCTTATGAAGGATTTGATTGCCTTTCCGCAGAAAATGCTAGTCTCGCAGACTTGGGAACCGCTTCGCATCCAACACAAAGATTAGGCAAGGTGCCCGTGTTGTGAAAAGTGGGAAAACATTGTGGTGTCGCAACACTACTCCGCCATGCCCAGTAGCTCCCGCACACGTGCCACGGAAAGCCCAGTATTGGCAGAAATTTCATCTACGGTCTTGCCCAGGGAAGCTTGGAAACGGACGATTCGGCCCTCTGCCTCATCATTTCCCTCAGCTTTGCCCTCAGCTTTGCCCTCAGCCTTGCCCTTGGCTTCTGCCCGTCTTTCTGCCAAAGCCTTGATGCCGCGCTCGTCTTGCTCGCGCATCGAGGCATAATCGTAGGCGTTGAGCTCGTCCTTGGTCCATGTGAATTTGGCGGCATCATGGTAGGCTTGGGTCAATCCTTCGTCGTCCAGGTCCTTGGGCACTACTTCCAGATTTTCGGCCTCCTTGATGAAGTAGAGCCATTTGTCCATGATATTTGCCAATTGCGTAAGGCTCTTTTTGAACTTGGGTAATTCCAAAAAGAAAAAATCCATGTCCTTGATCACCCTTTCACCAGAATGAACATTGCAGACTGCATGATGACTGATGCAATCCACGCTTTCCGTGAAGATGAAGTCAAAGATTCCGATGAAAATTACGGGTTTCAGTTCCGGATATTGCTCACCCCTGTCGATTTGGTATACATATTCCTTACTCAGGTAATACAACAGCCTCTTTTCCAGCCCTTCTGGCTCGGCAACCTGCATTTCGATGATGTAGCTGTGCGCGTTGCCGTCTCTGGCCTTAATGTCCACGATCGAGGACTTGAGCCCCTGGATGATGGGTAGCTGGTAGGGGTTCAGGATCTCCACATAATCGATGCGCGACGTACCCTCCAACCCAAGCACGGCGTTAAGGAAGGAGATCAGGATCATCTTCTTGTTTTCGTTGCCGAAGATTTTCCGGAACGCAATGTCGTTTTTGGGGTCAACAAACTCCATGGCTGCAAGACTTTGTGCGAAGGTAAGGAATGTCGGGATGCTGAATGTAGAAAAAATGATATGCGCTGTTGGGCAGCACTTTATGGGATCGTTTTGAATGCCTCGGCCTTCATCGGCACGCTGCCGGGTGTGTGGAACGATCTGTCGTCGCAGATACTAAGCTTGAGCAACCAAGCGCGTGGGCTATACAATGGGAACATTGCGCTGATGGTCACGGACTTGCCCGACCAAGGCAATGTGACTGGGACGGGATTCATCAAGGAGGGCAGCGCAAATGCCTACCAATATGATCAGCTCAATCGCCTCAAGCAGATGCGGAGCAATGTTTACAAATTTGGGAGTGGCTGGCAACCGAAGATAACGGGCGCTGGCCCCGGCTACTGAGACAGCGACTACAGCTACCGCCCAATCCGAAAATTTCCTATCTTTATCCAGATGCAAAAAGGCAGAACAAATCCATTCCACCTTGCCAGCGTGAGCGCCCAAGCGCCCACCCTGCGCCGCGTGCAAGAAGGCCTTCAAATCGACATGCTCGACCATATATACTGGATCGACCGCAATGCAAGCGCCCCGAACGACTGGTGCGATGCCGACTGCCAAGCCGCCGTGTCCTCGCAAAGCGTGAACCCCAATCGCGCGGCGATGCTTAGCCTGCAGCTGCAGGACCCGCGCTCAACGACGCGCGTGCGCTCTTCGACCCGGCCGACTGGGCCGCAGGGGAGGCGACCGCCAAGGGCAAGGGCGGCGGCGTGGAATATTCGACGGCGCAAGGATCATGGACGGTTTGAATACAAAAATCCCGATCAATTGTTAAAAAATAGAATGAAGATACTCAAAACCTGTTTATTTGCATTGCTCATCTGTCTGGGGACAAGTTTTTCTGGTTGTCGTCCTTCATTTATTTCGATTGGAAATGGAGTGGATCCCATCGGCAAAGAGGGGATGGGGGTTCTCGAGCAGACCTCAAGGCATTTTTTGAAGAAACGCAAGGCGATGATTCGAGTTTTCACATGGTCGATTGATGCTTTGGCAAATGGTCTCTATGAATTTGAAATTCAGTATGCACCACGAGCGAAGAGTTCGATGACTGCATTTTTGAAATTCCAAGATCAAATTTATATTTCAACAGATAGGATTGAAAAGGATGTAGAAATATTTGCGAAATTTATTGAGAATAGCAAGTTGGAAATGCCAGAAATTGAATTGGAAAGAATCAAGTCTCGTTTTATTCAAGGAACGATAAGCTATTCAAAAGATTGGTTAGGCAATGCCTCCGAGTGATTTACCCAATACACATTGCTTAGGGCAGTCTTTGAATTATTGGTAGATATTTTTAGAATCAATTTTTCCCACAAATTCTGCGGATTACGAAAAAACATTCTATATTTATGACGCACAAGGCATAGCCTGTCCTGAGCAGCGTCGAATGGATGATGTCGATGTACACAACCGAGCAAGTGGGGAATTGGGTGGTCACGAAGCA
>JANPHP010000261.1:0-2187 GCA_031424495.1 Bacteroidota bacterium
TCCCAACCCGGCAAGGGGCGGGCAGGTGAATGTGCTGCTGCAACACTTTGTGGCTGAGCGCATGAGCCTACGCAATAGCCTCGGGCAAGTCGTCTGGTCATCGGGCAGGGTGGATGCATCAACCGTGGAAATCGATCTGGGCGCATTGCCAGCAGGCTATTATTGGCTGCAAGGCGAAGGGGCAAGCGGGGTTGTGGGCAAGGCACTTATTTTGAGGTGATGATGATTGCTGCATTCTCCCATATCCTTTCGCCTGCAAAACCCCTCCCAATTCCCCAAAAATCCATCCCGCACCCATGCCTCAATTTCATCTGCAAACCGCCCGGCTCGACCTGCGTGAACTCACGCTTGACGACACTGCATTTACCATTGCGCTGCTCAATTCGCCTTCATGGCTCGCATTTATCGGCGACCGCAATGTGCACGACGATGCCCAAGCGACGCTGTATCTTCAAAATGGCCCCTTGCGCAGCTATGAACTCAATGGATTTGGCCTGTTGCGGGTCTCTTTGCGGGAAACGGGGCTGCCGATCGGGATGTGTGGCCTCATCAGGCGGGCAGGTCTCTCGCATCCAGACATTGGTTTTGCCTTTTTGCCCGAATACGAGGGTAAAGGATATGGCTTTGAGGCTGCAATGTTGGTACTCGCCGATGCGCGCGATCGCTTGGCGCTGCCCGAGGTGCTTGCGATCACGATGGCTACCAATCCCCGGTCCATTCAGCTGCTGCTACGCCTTGGCCTGAAAGCCGCTGGGCTCATCACATTGCCCGGCGAACTGGAGCAGTTGCAACTGTACCGCTGGGTCACAAGTGATCCTTTGCCAGCGCCATTTGCCTAGAATTGTAGACGCAAATTGTTGATTTCAACGATTAACGCAGGGCAGACTTGGCGGGAATGCACTAGCTTTGCGGTTCATGCTAGTTTGTAGGGTCAAAATGAACCACTTAGATTGTTTGGGGCAAGATGGGATGCGAAAAGCGCAACGCAAATCGATATGCGCTGCTGTCACTGGCGCGCGCTTGAGGGGCTTATGTTTGCTTATAGGACTGGTCATGGGTGGAAATCTATTTGCTGGCGGATTGGATACTTTGCGTGGTGAGGCCCTGTATGGCGGTGTCCACATTCCTTACACCGTGCTCACAAAAAGGCATTCTCTCGATACGGCAAGCAGCATCCCTGTTTTCATTTTCCTGCATGGTGCCGGCGAACGTGGTAGCGACAACCGCGCACAAACCAAGGTCGGATTGCCAGCGCTCATTCAATCGCTGGATTCGCTCGACTCCTTGATTCCCAATTATGTGATCTATGCGCCGCAGTGTCCGCTCGACAAGAAATGGGTGGACACCGATTGGACCCTGCCAGGCCACAAGATGGCCAGCAAACTCAACCCGCCCTTGGCTGCTGCGATGGTGGGTTTTGTGCAGGTGCTGCGCGAAAACCCGACTTTGGACCGTCGCCGCATTTACCTCACCGGCCTGTCCATGGGCGGATTTGGCGCTTGGGAATTGCTGCAACGTTATCCGCAATACTTTGCAGCGGCGATTCCGATCTGCGGTGGGGGAGATCCGGCGCAAATCGATGCGCGCACGCGCACGCCCATCTGGGCTTTTCATGGTCGCAAAGACAAGCTCGTGAAGGTCTCGCGCACGACTGAAATGGTCGATGCGCTGATTGCCAAGGGGCACCATCCGCAAATGAATATTTTGGAAGACCAGGGCCATCTCTGCTGGAATGCTGTTTATAAAAATGTCGAAGTGATCCGATGGTTCATTTCTCAAAGTCGTCATGATCGATAGTTCGCAGAAAAACATGTTGAAAGTGGGTCTGTCGATGGCAGGCCTATTTGCATTATTCTTTTTGCTCGGCGCCTACAAGGTCGAGTTGCCTTGGGGCTTGAAGGTCGTAAAGTTGCCCTTTTTGGAGCCTGAGGCCCCCAAAAAGTTCTTCACGGGCAAGGTTCCCATGCCCAAGGACACGATTCCCTATTTTGACTTTGGCAAGCTGAGCATGTACATCGACACCGCGCATGTGAAGCCGGGCAAGAAACCAAAACCTGTGAAGGCCCTGCAAGACAGCGTGCCGCCGATGTATATGGCACCCTACCGCCACGTGGATTGCTCCGATAGCTGCCTGCCGCGCATTTTGCTGCTCGGCGATTCATCGTGCCTGATGGACGTGGACGCCCG